>JBOFFB010000361.1:0-6612 GCA_051648385.1 Allobosea sp. | reverse complement strand
GTGATGGCGGTGGCCAGCATCTCTTTCGCCGTGTCACCGACACGCCCGTGGTCGATGACAAGACTTTCCGCATCGTCCTGCGCGAGCCCTATCCGCTCCTGATCGACTGGTTGGCAAAGACCTCCACCAACGTCTGCTTCATGATGCGCGAGAAAGAAGCGCTGACCGATCCGCAGACTCAGATCGGCGAGTATATCGGCTCGGGGCCGTACATATACAATCGGGGCGAGAGCCGCCAGGGCGCGCGCTATGTCTATGACCGCAACCCCAATTATGTGCCGCGCTCCGAACCTGCCTCGTTCTTTTCTGGCGGCAAGGTCGCCAAGATGGACCGCGTCATCATCGAAAACATGGCCGATCCGCAGACGCAGGCCTCGGCCTTGCTGGCGGGCGAGATCGATTTTGTCGAATGGCCCTCGCTCGACATCATCGACACGCTGGAAGCGGACCGCAACATCAGGGTCCAGGTCCTCAACCAGTCCGGCAACATGGGCTGGGCCCGCATCAACCATCTGCATCCGCCCTTCAACAATGTGCTGGCCCGTCGCGCGCTGCTGCACCTCACCCACCCGACCGAAGTGATGAAGGCAACTTTCGGCACCGAAAAGTACTATCGCGCCTGCAGTTCGATCTTCGCCTGCAACACTCCGATGGAGAACGATACAAATACTGACTGGTTCAAGTCGGGTCAGAACATCGACCGCGCCCGTCAGCTGTTCAGGGAATCCGGCTATGACGGACGTCCCGTGGTGCTGCTCTCGGCGTCGAACGTGCAGCACATGACCAATGCCGGGCTGCTCTATCAGCAATGGTTGCGGGCAGCCGGGGTCAATGTCGATCTGGTGTCGAGCGACTGGGGCGGTGTGGTGGCGCGGCGTGCCAACCGCAATCCGCCTGACCAGGGCGGCTGGAACATCTTTTTCACCTCAGCCTCGGGAAGTGCGTATTCCAACCCCGTCTCGCTTGCCGGCCATTCCTCGACCGGGGCGAATGCCTGGTTCGGCTGGCCAACAGATGAGCGGAACGAGGTGCTGCGCGATGCCTGGGCAGGTGCCTCCACAGCCGAAGAGCGCCTCGCTGTGGCTCGCCAGATGCAGGACAATGCCTGGAACTATGTGCCACACGTGCACTATGGCCAGTGGGTGCAACCGTCCGCCATGCGAGCCAACCTGCGTGGCCTGATCGCGATGCCGGAGATGGTGCCCTTCTGGAACATCGAACGGGTCTGACCATAGGGAGGCGGCCATGACAACGACAAGGCGGGATGTTCTGAAGACCGGTTTTGGCGCGGCGTCGCTGGTCGCCGCTCCTTCATTGGGCCGGGCGCAGGCTCCCGTCCCGTTGGCGCGCACCGTCCGGGCGGTGCTGCACGCGGACCTCAGGGTGTTCGACCCGATCTGGACCACGGCCAACATCACATCCTATCACGGCGGCATGATCTACGACACGCTGTTTGCGCTGGACGCGCAATCGCGGCCCCAACCGCAGATGGTCGAACGCTGGGTAGTTTCCGATGACCGGCTGGCCTGGACCTTCTCGCTGCGGGACGGCCTGCAGTTCCATGACGGAACGCCCGTGACCTCCGCCGACTGCATCGCGTCGCTGCGCCGTTGGGGTGCGCGCGATTCCTTCGGCCAGCATCTCTTTGCCCGCGTCACGGATATGGCGTCCGTCGATGACAAGACCTTCCGCGTCAGCTTGCGCGAGCCTTATCCGATGATGCTCGAGGCGCTTGGCAAGATCGGCACATCCGCACCTTACATGATGCGCAAGCGCGAGGCGGAAACCGATCCCAATCAGCAGGTGCGCGAGACGGTCGGATCCGGGCCGTTCACCTACAACCGCGACATGAGCCAGCCCGGCGCGCGCTATGTCTACGACCGCAATCCGAACTACCGGCCACGCCCGGAGCCGCCTTCCTTCTCCTCCGGCGGCAAGGTCGTGAAGATCGACCGCGCCATTTGGCTCAACATGCCGGACGAGACGACCGCGCTCGGCGCGCTGCGCAATGGCGAGATCGACTTCTACGAGGTGCCGCCGCAGGATATGGTACCTGAACTCAGACGCGACAGGGCGCTGAGTGTCGATGTGCTCAACAAGTCTGGCCACATGGCATGGCTGCGCATGAACCATCTGCACCCGCCCTTCAACAACGTCGCGGCCCGGCGGGCGATGCTGCATCTCATCAAGCAGTCCGACATCATGAAAGTGATCTTCGGCGATACCGAGGGCGCGTGGCGTGAATGCGGTTCCGCCTTCGGCTGCGGCAACCCGATGGAGAACGATGCCAACATCGGCTGGCTGCGCGACGGGCAGAACATACCCCGCGCCCGCGAGCTATTCCGCGAAGCCGGCTATGACGGCAGCCCTGTCGTGATCCTTCACGCCACCGATCACTGGTTCAACAACCCATGCTCGCAGCTGCTGGCCCAGTGGCTCAGGCAGGCCGGCGTCAACGCCGAACTGATGGCCATGGACTGGGGATCCTTGCTGACCCGCCGGACAAATCGTGGTGCCCCCACACAAGGCGGCTGGAACATTTTCACCACCACCACGACATCGCATTCGCTAGCGGAAATCGTCGGCTCGTCCTCGACGCTGCTGAACGGTGATCGCGGTTTTTTCGGCTGGCCGACCGATAGCGCCCTTCACGCCATGCGCGACGAGTGGGCAGCCGCGCCGGACCTTGCCGCGCGGCAGGCCGTTGCGCGCCGCATGCAGGAGCGGCACTGGGAGATCGTGCCACAGCTGTTCCCCGGAAACATGTTCCGCTCCTCCGCCTGGCGGCGCAACCTCACCGGCGTGATCGCCATGCCGGAGCTGGTGCCGTTCTGGAACATGGAGAAGACGGCATGAGGGGCATGCGCTGCTTCACACTCAGCCCCCCCGGAAAGCCGGTAGGAATAGCGGCAGCCCCATGCGTATTTCACATCGGGTTGGCCGTCCCCTTCCAGATATCGCGCTGCCTCCTGCCGCTTACCTCTCCGCATTGCGGGGATGGTAAGGGTAGGGCGGCCAATAGCGTCGTGATGTAAATGCTGGCTTACGTCATCCGCCGCCTGTTCTCGACACTGATCGTGATGATGATCGTTGGCATCTTCGTGTTTCTGCTGCTGCACCTGTCGCCCGGCGATCCTGCTGCCATCATCGCTGGCGACAATGCCACGCCCGAGGCGATCGATGGCATCCGGCAGAAACTGGGCCTCTCTGATCCCCTGCTGGTCCAGTTCGTGCGCTGGGCCGCACATGTGGTTCAGGGCGATCTCGGCGTTTCGATCTTTTCCAACGAGCCCGTTCTCAAACTTGTCGGTCAGCGGCTCGAACCCACAGTGTCGTTGGCATTGACCACGTTGCTGGTTGCCGTCACGCTAGCTGTCACCTTTGGCGTGCTTGCTGCCTGGAAAGTCGGCACGTGGGTCGACAGGCTGTTGATGATCATTTCCGTGGTTGGTTTCTCTGTCCCGGTCTTCGTGGTTGGCTATCTGCTGATTTATGTGTTTGCCATCGAGTTGCGCTGGCTGCCGGTGCAGGGCTATACGCCCATAGCCGAGGGGCTGCTTCCCTGGGCCCGCAACCTCGTCTTGCCCTCAACGGCGCTTGGTCTTGCCTACATCGCCCTGATCGCCCGCATCACCCGCGCCTCGATGCTTGACGTCTTGTCCGAGGATTACATCCGCACCGCCAAGGCCAAAGGCGTGGCCAACAATTCGATGCTGCTGAAGCATGCTCTCAAGAACGCTGGGGTGCCCATTGTCACGGTCATCGGCATCGGGGTCGCGCTTCTGATCAGCGGCGTCGTGATCACCGAGACCGTGTTCAACATTCCGGGCATCGGGCGGCTCGTCGTCGACGCCATTGCCAAGCGTGATTATCCGATCATCCAGGGTGTGATCCTGATCTTCTCGGGCGTCTATGTGCTCGTGAACCTGGCTGTCGACCTGACCTACACCCTCATCGATCCCCGGATCCGGTATTAAGGAGCGGCAGATGAGCAGCATCACGGCCCCGCTTGCAACGTCCACGACGGGTTTTCAGCCATGGCGTTTCGTGCGTCGCAATCCGACGCTGACAGCGGGTGCGATCATCCTTGGCTTCATGGCCATGGTGGCCATCTTCGCGCCACTGCTGGCTGGCGACCCATTGCTGATGCAACCGGCAAAACGGCTGCGCCCACCGTCGCCCGAGTTCTGGCTGGGTACCGATGCGCTTGGCCGTGATGTCTTCGCCCGCACGGTCTACGGCGCACGGGTCTCGCTTCTGGTTGGCCTCAGCGTTGCCACCGTGTCGATCCTGATAGGGCTGACTATCGGCTTGCTGGCCGGGTTCTTCCGCACGGCAGACACGATTGTGATGCGCTTCATGGATGGCTTGATGGCCATACCCGCCATCCTGCTGGCGATTGCGCTGGTGTCCCTGACCCGCGCCAGTGTCTTCATCGTCATCGTGGCCATCACCATTCCGGAGATCCCGCGCGTGGTCAGGCTCGTGCGCTCGGTCGTGCTCAGCGTGCGCGAGGCACCTTATGTCGAGGCTGCGGTATCGGGTGGCGCACCGACCTGGAAAATCCTGCTGCGCCACATCATGCCGTCGACCTTCCCGCCGCTGATCGTGCAGGCGACTTATATCTGTGCTTCCGCCATCCTGATCGAGGCCTCGCTGTCGTTTCTCGGCGCCGGCACGCCGCCGGAGATTCCCACGTGGGGCAACATGGTGGCGTCCTCGCGCCTGTTCCTCAGCCGCGCGCCATGGACCATCTTCGCGCCGGGCCTTGCGCTGGCTTTGGTGGTGCTGGCGGTGAACCTCGTCGGTGATGGCCTGCGTGACAGGCTCGACCCGCGCCTTGCGAGGCGCATGTGACGGAAGCTGCCCTTCTTTCCGTCCGCAACATCAAGACGCAATTCTTTAATGAGGACGGTGTCACCCGTGCTGTTGATGGCGTGTCGTTCGACGTGATGCCGGGCGAGACGCTTGGCATTGTCGGCGAGTCCGGATGTGGCAAGAGCGTCACGGCGCTCTCGATCCTAAGGCTGTTGCCAGCGCGGCTCGGGCGTACGGTCGAGGGCGAAATCCTGTTCGATGGCGAAGACCTGCTTGGCCTTGATGAAGACAGGATGCGCGCCATCAGGGGTAACTCCATTGCCATGATCTTCCAGGAGCCGATGACCAGCCTCAATCCGGTCTTGAGCGTCGGCCACCAGATTGCCGAGTCCGTTCGCATCCATCAGGGCAAGAACAAGGACGATGCCTGGGATCGTGCCGGCGAGATGCTGGATTTTGTCCGCATCCCCGATGCCCGCAAGCGGCTTGGTGACTATCCCCACCAGTTCTCCGGCGGCATGCGCCAGCGCGTGATGATTGCCATGGCGCTGGCCTGCAACCCGCGGCTGCTGATTGCAGACGAGCCGACCACTGCATTGGACGTGACCATTCAGGCGCAGATCCTCAAGCTGATGCTGGAGTTGAAGGAAAGCACCGGCGCGGCCGTGGTGCTGATCACCCATGACCTTGGCGTCGTGGCCGAAACCTGCCAGCGTGTCATGGTGATGTATGCCGGGCGCAAGATCGAGGAGGCCATTGTCACCAGCCTGTTCGATGCGCCGTCCCATCCCTATACGCGCGGGCTGATGGCCTCGATCCCGCGGCTGAACAAGCGGTTGGGTGGCAAACGCCGGTTGTCGGAAATCCCCGGCATGGTGCCGTCACTGCGTGCGCCCATCATCGGCTGCGCCTTTGCGCCGCGTTGCAGCTTTGCCAGCGAAGTCTGCAAGGCAAAAAGCCCCGAACTTCGCAATGTCGGCCATGGTCACATCGTCGCCTGCCATCATGCCGAGACTGTGCGCTCCAGCCAAGGGGCCGTCGCATGACCGATGGTCAGGATAGCGCCGCCATCCTCGAGGTCAGCGACCTCAAGAAGTATTTTCCAGTCGAGAAAGGCGTTTTGCGCCGCGTGGTTGCCCATGTGAAGGCCGTCGATGGCGTCTCCTTCGCGATCAAGCCCGGTGAGACGCTGTGCCTTGTCGGCGAGTCTGGATGCGGAAAGTCCACCGTCGGTAAATTGGCTTTGGGGCTGATTCCGGCCACGGCAGGTTCCATCAGGCTGCATGGCACGGACATCACCGGCCTATCGCGCACCCAGATGCAGCCGCATCGCAAACGCATCCAGATGGTCTTCCAGGACCCGTCGGCTTCGCTCAACCCGCGCCTGACCGCTGGCGCTGTCGTGTCCGAGCCAATGGAGAATTTCGGCGACATGTCCGCCTCGGAGCGCCATGATCGCACAGTGGCGCTGCTCAAGAAGGTCGGTCTCAGTGCCGACGCCATGCGCAAGTATCCGTTCGAGTTTTCCGGCGGCCAGAAACAGCGCCTTGGCATCGCCCGTGCGCTGGCGCTGAACCCGAGCGTGATCGTGGCAGACGAGCCGGTTTCCGCGCTCGATGTTTCCGTGCAGGCACAGGTGCTCAACCTGATGATGGACCTGCAGGAAGAGTTCGGCCTTGCCTACCTCTTTGTCAGCCATGACCTTGGCGTGGTCGAGCATATCGGCCACCGCATCGCGGTGATGTACCTTGGCCGTATCGTCGAGGTGGCGGACCGCGATGCCATGTTCGCCAA
>JBOFFB010000360.1:0-4808 GCA_051648385.1 Allobosea sp. | reverse complement strand
CTGGCCGCGCCTATCTCTCGCTGGCGGTGTTCTATCGCGATGCAGGGCTGAAGGACGAAGGTGCCTCGACCCGCCTGCGTGAACTGACTGGCCCACGCCTGCTGGAGCGCGCGCGCCTGCTCGGCGCGGTGTTGCGCGTCGCCTATCTACTGTCTGCCGCGATGAGTGGGCTCTTGCCGAAGATGACGATAATCGCGACAGAGAAAAAGGTCGTGCTGAGTGTGCCGCGCGCGCTGAACTCGCTCGCCAGCGACCGCGTGGCCGGGCGGCTCAAGCAGCTGGCGAAACTGCTCGGCAAGGATTCAAGCATCGTGCTGAGGGATTAGAGCATTGCGCACAAAAGTGGGTACCGGTTTGGTGAGTACGCAATGCTCAATCTTATTATGATCGTTCATCTTTCCGCATTGAGATGGATTCCATCTCAATGCGGAAAGATCTAAGATTCGCCTATGGGTGTCATCCCCGATGCTCACGGCGTCGCCGGAGGTGACACCAATCTTTAAGCCTCGACGCTGACCTTGCCGCCGCGCATGCGCAGGCTCAATTGGCCCGCCTTCAGCGCCAGCGCCTTGTCGCCGAACAGCGTGCGGCGCCAGCCCTTGAGAGCAGGGACATCGGCCTCGTCGTCTCCGGCGATGGCTTCCAGATCGTCCATGGTGGCGATGATCTTCGGCGCGACGCGCTCGGCATCGGACACTGCCTTCAGCAGCACCTTCATCAGGTCCAGCACCGCGCCATTGCCGCCGCGGGCATGCTCGCGGTCCATGCGCGGCAGTGTCTTGTGATCTATGGCAAGCGCCCGCTCTACCGCCTCCAGAACTTCCGCACCGGAGCGGGAACGCTCAAAGCCACGTGGCAGCGAGCGCAGGTCGGACAAGGCTTCGGGCTCGCGCGGGGCGCGCTGCACGATGTCCATCAGCGCGTCATCCTTGAGGATGCGACCGCGCGGCACGTCCTTGGTCTGGGCTTCGCTCTCGCGCCAGGCAGCGATTTCCATGAGCAGCGCCACCTCGCGTGGCTTGCGCACGCGGCCCTTTAGCCGCATCCACGCATCGCGGGGTTGGGTCTCGTAAGTTCCGGGGTGATTGAGCACGGCCATTTCCTCGACCAGCCACTCCATGCGGCCAGTGGCCTCGAGGTCAGCCTGAAGCGCCAGATAGATGTCGCGCAGGTGGGTCACGTCCGACAAGGCATAACTCAGTTGCGCCTCGCTCAACGGGCGCCGCGACCAATCTGTGAAGCGCGACGACTTGTCGATGCGTGCTTTGGCGAGGTCATTGGCCAGCTGCTCATAGCCGACCGAGTCGCCATAACCGCAGACCATCGCCGCGATCTGGGTGTCGAACAGTGGTTTGGGCAGCATGCGCCCAAGGTTCCAGACGATTTCGAGGTCCTGCCGGGCCGCATGAAAGACCTTGACCACGGCCTCGTTGGCCATCAGCGCGAAGAAGGAAGCAAGATCGAGCCCTTCCGCCAACGGATCAACCAAAACACCCTCATCCGGCGACGCCATCTGCAAGAGGCAGAGCTTCGGAGAGTAGGTCGAGTCGCGCAGAAACTCCGTGTCGATGGTGACGAACGGGTGGCCGGCAAGGCGTTCGCAGACGGCGGCGAGTTCCGCCGTGGTGGTGATCAGGTTCATGCCTCGCGCATACGCTTTGTGCGCCGAGCCGTCGAGTCCCCCTTTGAGGGCATGTTGTCGTCAGTACGACATCAGAAGTGGTGTCGCAGCGCTCTGGATCATCGAAACCGTGACACCGCCCATGACAAACTGGCGCAGGCGCGAATGGCCATAGCCACCCATGGCGACGATGTCCGCGCCCGATCTGGTGGCGTGTCCATCAAGCAACGTTGCCACCGGCCCGGCAGACGCAGACAATTCGACGATATGCGCGTCGATGCCCTTGCGCGACAGATGCCGAGCGAAATCCGCGCCGGGCAGCGTCTTGGCCATGTCCTTGTCTCCGAGCACCGAGACAAGATCGATGTGTTTGATGTCTTCAAAAAGGCTGATCATGTCAGCGGCGGCACGTGCTGCATGCGCAGTGCCATCCCACGCGACCATGCACTTGGTCGCAGTCGTGATCGCCGCCCGTTTCGGCGTTGCCACCAGAATGGGGCGGCCCGAGCGGAACAGCGCTTCCTCAAGAATATTGGCTCGCGCGTCCAAGACCGCGTCGGGTTGATCGACCACGATCAGGTCCGAAGCCCGCGCAGCGCGCACCGCGATATCCGCAGCCTCGCCACCGCTGTCCGCCAGCACCTTGATGTCCGCATTGACGCCCGCGATCCTGAGCGCGGTGCGCGCGGTGTCGGCAGCTTCGTCGGCCTTTGCCTTGGTCTTTGCGTTGAGGTCCTTGACGAGGCTCGCGCCCATTGACGACCAGATCGGCGAATACGGCGTTGCGAGGTGCTGCGAAGCGATGGTCAGCGACAAGTACGCGCCATGTTCCGCAGCAAGCGAGATGGCCTGCTGCATGGCAGCTTTTGGCAATGTTTCGCCCGCACGGATGATGCAGGCAATATCGGCGATACGCTTCGGAGATGGGGCAGACATGTCAGCCTCGCTTTTGTTGCGGAGGCTTTTGTTTAGCGCCTTGTTCAAGGCCGATCTGTGATCTGCGTCAAACTGGGCCGCAACGCCTTACAGCGGGATGTTGTCATGCTTGCGCCACGGCTCTTCCGTCTGTTTGGTGCGCAACATGGCCAGCGCGCGTGCCACGCGGCGGCGCGTGGAATGCGGCATGATCACCTCATCGATGTAGCCGCGCTCGGCGGCCACGAAGGGGCTCATGAAGCGGTCCTCATAGGCCTTGGTCTGTGCCGCAATCGTCTCGGCATCGCCGCCACGGAAAATGATTTCGACCGCACCTTTTGCGCCCATCACGGCGATCTGCGCCGTCGGCCAGGCATAATTCACATCCGCGCCAATGTGCTTGGACGCCATCACGTCGTAAGCACCGCCATAGGCCTTGCGGGTGATGATCGTCACCAGCGGCACCGTGCACTGGCTGTAGGCGAACAAGAGTTTGGCCCCATGCTTGATCAGCCCGCCATACTCCTGCGCCGTTCCTGGCAGAAAGCCCGGCACATCGACGAACGTCACGATGGGAATCTCGAACGCATTGCAGAAGCGCACGAAGCGCGCGGCCTTGCGTGAGGCGTCGCTATCGAGCACGCCGGCCAGCACCATTGGCTGGTTCGCCACGAAACCAACCGTGCGGCCCTCCATGCGGCCAAAGCCGGTGATGATGTTGCGGGCGAAGGCTTCCTGGATCTCGAAGAAGTCGCCCTCGTCGACGGTCTTGAGGATCAATTCCCTGATATCATAAGGCTTTGTGGGACTATCCGGGATCAATGTGTCGAGGCTCATGTCGACCCGGTCGGGCACATCGAAGCTCGGCAATTCCGGCACGCCAGCCTGATTGTTGGCGGGCAAAAAGTCGATCAGCCGCCTGACTTGCAGCAGCGCTTCCACATCATTGTCGAAGGCACCATCAGCGATCGAAGACTTGGTGGTGTGCACCTTGGCCCCGCCCAGCTCCTCGGCGGTCACCGTCTCGTTGGTGACTGTTTTCACCACATCCGGCCCGGTCACGAACATGTAGGACGTGTCGCGCACCATGAAGATGAAGTCGGTCATGGCAGGCGAATAGACATCGCCGCCCGCGCACGGCCCCATGATGACGGAAATCTGCGGGATCACGCCGGACGCCTGCACATTGCGCTTGAACACCTCGGCAAAGCCGCCGAGCGAGGCCACTCCTTCCTGGATGCGCGCGCCACCTGAATCGATCAACCCGACGATGGGAGCGCGCATCTTCAGCGCCATGTCCTGGATTTTCATGATCTTCTGGGCATGCGCTTCCGACAGCGAGCCACCGAACACAGTAAAATCCTTGGCATAGACGAACACGGTTCTGCCGTTCACCGTGCCCCAGCCGGTGACAACGCCATCACCCGGCACCTTGTTTTTCTCCATGCCGAAATCCGTGCAGCGATGCTGCACGAACATGTCGAATTCTTCAAAAGAGCCTGAGTCCATGAGAAGCTCGATCCGCTCGCGCGCCGTCAGCTTGCCCTTCTTGTGCTGCGCTGCGATTCGCGCATCTCCGCCACCCTTGCGTGCCGTTTCGCGCCGTGCCTCAAGCTGGTCAAGCATGTCTTTCATGGGGTGGTTCTCGCATGAAGGTGAGTTCAGATAGCTGGATCGCGTGATAGCCTCGAAGTGATGGTGTGACCATCCGGCTAAAGGAGAAAATCACATGCGCAAGTCTGCAATCCTGTTTGGCGCAATGACGCTCGCGCTTGCGGGTGACGCTGATCTGCGCCGCTCACATCTTGCCGCCCATCTGGAGATGAAGAACCTCCTCACGTCCGAACAGATCGCCGCATATGACCGGCTGCCCGGCTATGGTGTGGGAGGAAGTTCAGCGCAGGGTCATGGCGGGCACGGGCCGACCATGCGGCATTGAGTTTGGTTCAAACACCTCACCGGACAACGGCAGTATGAAAAGGCTCGACCGAGGTTGTTCGGAGGCGCTGACATCGGTTCCGAAAAGCACCAGCCTGTTCATGCCTGTTCAGAGTGCGGTGGCTTGTGGCCTGCTGCCGAGCATATCCAGCCGCCGCCGCAATTTTTCAGGCTGCTGCGCCGCCGTCTCCAGCGCTCGCAACGGGATCGTCGCCGTGTGATGGCAGGCCACTTCGCTGCCATCCGGCATGACCGCGAGAGCAGGTGCCCTGGTCTTGCAGATATCGGTGGCGTGGGCACAGCGCGGGTGAAACGCGCAGCCCGTCGGCGGGTT
>JBOFFB010000359.1:0-1779 GCA_051648385.1 Allobosea sp. | reverse complement strand
TGTAGGTCTGGAAATCACCAGAGAACACCGGCACGTTGCTTTTGCCGATAATCACGGCCCCCGCCGCACGCAGCCGCGCCACAGCCGCCGCGTCGTCTTCCGGCACGCGCTCGCGGTAGGCATTGGCACCGGCGGTCGAAACGTAACCCGCTACATCGAAGGCATCCTTGATGGTGATCGGCAGGCCATCGAGCGGCAACACCACCCCTGCCCTGCGACGTGCATCGGATGCGGCGGCGGCCGCACGGGCCTGCGCTTCGTCGAGCCCGACCACTGCGTTGAGGGCGGGGTTCAGGCGCGAGATGCGGGCAAGGTGCAGGTCCAGCAGCTCGGTGGCCGAGATTGCACCCCTGCTCAGCTGTGCGAGTTGACTGGTGGCGCTCTCAAGCGTGATATCGGGCATGGCAAGGGTCCGGCGGGCGGGGCCTCAGCGATACTGCGCGGGGATGGCCAAGGCAAATGGCTGTCAGCTTCCATCCACCCATGCAGTGTCATCACCGTCCTTGTGCCGGTGCTCTCGACCTCGTGGGTTGGGATTGTGTTCCGACAAACCGAGATGGCCGCCACAAGGCTCACCAAGCTACTCTGATTTCTCCAATTCCCATTCACCCTTCCGGCCAAAAAACGTCGCATCGCGACACTGGCGCTGCTAGATACCCCAACTGACATCAGAAGGATCATCACATGCTGGCCGGTGCGGCTGACGAGGCAATGGCCAGGGCGGTGCTGGACGTGTTCCAGCGCCATGGTTATGCACGCGCCGAACCGGATATTCTCCAGCCTGCCGACATCTTCCTCAACGTTTCGGGCGAAGACCTTCGCAAGCGCATGTTCATGACCGAAGATGGCGAGGGGCAGGCCTGGTGTCTGCGTCCCGAGTTCACGATTCCGGTCTGCCGCGCCCATCTCGCCTCCGACTTCGCGAGCGACATTGGTGCCTATGCCTATCTTGGTCCTGTCTTCCGCATGCGCACCGGAGAAAACGGGGAATTTCTCCAGTCGGGAATCGAATCGCTTGGCCGCAGTGATGCGGAAGCGGCGGATGCAGAGGTCATGGCATTGACCGCCGAGGCCGTGGCGGTTGCCGGTCTTGCCAATCCCGATATCAGGCTTGGCGATGTAGCGGTGTTGCGCGGTGTGCTACGCGGGCTCAAGCTCCCCGCTGCTGCTCAAAGGCGGCTCTTGCGTGCCATCAGTGCCGGTGAAGGCCTGCGGGCGATCGACAAGCTTGATGTGCCGCCGGGTACGCAAGGCAGCCGGCATGCAGGCCTTGTTGCCGCGTTGGCCGGGCAGGATCCTGTTGCGGCCAGGAGTTTTGTCGAAGATGTCTTGTCAATTGCCGGAATTTCCAGCGTTGGTGGCCGCTCGACGGGCGATATTGCAAGCCGCTTTCTGGCGCGCGCCAGCGAGCGCGAGCAGGTCGTTGGACCCGAGGCTCGCGAGATCATCACGCAGGTGCTGGAGATTTCCGGCGATCCTGACCGCGCCGCTGCAGCTCTACGTGCGCTGACCCAGGATGCGGGGCTCGATCTTGACCCTGAACTTGACGCAATGGAGGCCCGCACCGGGTTCCTCGCCGCGCGCGGGCTTGACGTCGCCGCCATGCGATTTGATGCCGGATTTGCCCGCAATCTCGACTATTATACCAGCTTCATCTTCGAACTGCATGACCCGTCGCCAGGCGCGCCGAAACCGGTCGCGGGTGGTGGCCGTTATGACACGCTGCTGGGCAAGCTCGGCTCCTCGGTGCCCGTGCCTGCGGTCGGGGCCTCGATCTGG
>JBOFFB010000358.1:0-4342 GCA_051648385.1 Allobosea sp. | reverse complement strand
TATTGCTGACCAGCAGCTACCGCCACGGCGATGCCTCGCTCGTCGCGCCGTTCGAATATACCTCGATGATCTGGGCGGTGGCGCTCGGCTGGGTGCTGTTCGATGATGTGCCGCAGCAGGTCGTGCTGATCGGTGCCGGTGTGGTGATCGCGGCGGGCATCTTCGTGATCTGGCGCGAGCACAAGCGCGGCACGCTGCGGGCGCAGAACCGCGAGGCTGGGTCCTCGATGTCGAAATGAGCAAGTGGTTTGCGACAACTGATTGGCCACCCGGCGCTGTGCGGGCGCTGCTAGTGTTGTCGGTCACTCAGATCATCGCCTGGGGCACCCTTTTCTATGGCATCACGCTGATTGGCCCCCGCATTCTGGCGGAGACCGGCTGGAGCAAGACCCTGATCTATGGCGCGTTCTCGCTGGCGATGCTGTGTTCCGGGCTGATCGCGCCGCGTATCGGGGGCTGGATCGATGCCAATGGCGGGCGCGGACTGATGGCGCTTGGCTCGGCTGTCGGCGGACTCGGGTATGTGCTGCTGGCCCTGGCCCAGACACCCATGGTACTTTACGCCGCGTTTGCCGTGATCGGCATTGGCATGGCAGGCAGCCTCTACGATCCCGCTTTTGCCTCGCTGGCGCGCATCGCCGGGCCGAAGGCCCGCACAGCCATCACCATGCTGACGCTTGGCGGCGGGCTGGCTTCAACAGTGTTCTGGCCGCTGGGACTGTGGCTGCTGTCTTTCATGGATTGGCGTGGCTTGTGCCTCGTCTATGCGGGGCTTAACGGCATCATCTGCTTTGCGCTGCATGTCATCGGCATCAGCAATGAGAAGGCTACAAGCGCAGCGACGGGTCAGGTGACGGGCAGCCCAAGCGGCACTGGACCAGTTGCCCTGCGCGGCAAGATCATTGGGCTGCTGGCGCTGGTGTTCATGGCCCATGGCCTCGTCAGCAACGGCATGTCCGTGCACATTACAACGCTGCTCGGCGCGCTAGGCCTGAGCGAGGCGCAAGCCGTGACAGTGGGCACACTCATCGGGCCTGCTCAGTCGGCGGGTCGCCTGATCGAACTGGCGCTTGGCGGTGCTTATCCGGTGATGCGTCTGGGTTACGTGGCGACTGGATTGTTGCCCGTTTCGTTCGCGACGCTGGCGCTCGGAGGCGCGGTGGCGGCGGTTGTCGCCTTTGCAGTGCTCTATGGCCTATCAAACGGTCTGGTCACCATCGCGCGCGGGGTCATTGTGCTCGGCGTGCTCGGGCGCGAAAACTACGGCCGCACGCTGGGTGCGATTGCAGCACCGACGCTGGCAGCCAAATCCGTCTCGCCGATGGCCTTTGCCGTGCTGATCGACTGGATGGGTGCGGGCTTCGCGCTCGGGGTAATGGCGGCCTGCGGCGTTGTCGCATTTGGCGGCATGGTGGCGCTGGGCATCATGTTGGCGCGCGCGGGCAAGACGTGAGTTGTGCTTGCACCATGCCGCCATCGCGGGCATGGTCTTGTTCATTACATCAAACACTTGTCCGCTTTGCCGGACGGATCAGAGGCCATGGGTATCGAGATCAAGGACAAGCCGCGCGAGCTGGAAAGCGGCGCGCAGATCATCTCGGGCAATCTGGGCAAGACCATCCAGCGCCTGCGCAAGGCCTATAACCTGTCGCTCTCCGAACTTGCCGAACAATCCGGCGTGGCCAAATCCATCATCAGCCAGATCGAGCGCAACGAAACCAACCCGACGCTGGCCACCATCTGGCGGCTGTCGCAGGCGCTGGATGTCTCGATCGAGCGCGTGCTGTCCGATGCAGAGGAAGAGGCTTTCATTGAAAAGTCCACCAAGGCCGACACGCCCATCCTTGTCTCCGAGGACGGCAAGATGCGGCTCGCGATCGTTGGCTGGATCAAGACGGTTGAGTGGCTGCAATGGTATGCGGTGACGTCCGAGCCGGGCGGGCAACTTGAATCCGAAGGCCATCAGCGCGGCTCGGTCGAGTGTCTGTCGGTATCGGCTGGCGAGTTCGAGGTTGACGTCGCCGGCATCATCCAGCGCGCCAAGGCCGGCGAAACACTGCGCTACCGCTGTGACCGGCCCCACACCGTGCGCTGCATCGGCACTGTGCCGGGTGAGGCGAGCATGGTGTGCATTCTCAAGGCTGCGGTGATGGAGTGAGGGTTTGAGTCTGCGCTACATCCAGCCAGTGTCATCCCCGGCGGTCCGGCAGGACCGGGAAGGGGACCCACCTTTGTTTCGGGAAAAATGGATTCCCTTCCCGCGCCTGAAGGCGCGCCGGGAATGACACCGGAGTACAACGACCTGAGGCCTCCTCAATAATCTGACACTCTTCCCACCGGACCTCTCCCATGCCCACCATCACCTGCATCGAAGACCTTCGCATCCTCGCCAAGTCGCGCGTGCCGCGCATGTTCTATGATTATGCCGACAGTGGCTCGTGGACCGAGAGCACTTACCGCGCCAACACCACTGATTTCGAGAAGATCAGGTTACGCCAGCGTGTCGCGATCAACATGGAGGGCCGCTCGACGGCCACCAAGATGCTCGGGCAGGACGTCGCCATGCCGGTCGCCTGCGCGCCGACGGGCATGACCGGGATGCAGCATGCGGACGGCGAAATCCTCGCAGCGCGGGCCTGCAAGGCTTTCGGCGTGCCGTTCACGCTGTCGACCATGAGCATCTGCTCGATCGAGGATGTGGCTGCAGCCACGAAGATGCCGTTCTGGTTTCAGCTCTATGTCCTGCGCGACTGGGATTTCACCAGAAACCTGATCGAGCGCGCAAAGGCCGCTGGCTGCTCGGCGCTGGTGGTGACGGTTGATCTGCAGATCCTCGGGCAGCGCCACAAGGACATCAAGAATGGCCTGTCAGCTCCGCCCAAGCCGACCATCGCCAACATGATCAATCTGGCCATGAAACCGCGCTGGTGCATGGCCATGCTTGGCACCAAGCGCCGCAGCTTCGGCAACATTGTCGGCCATGCCAAGGGCGTGGCGGACATGACCTCATTGTCGAGCTGGACCACAGAGCAGTTTGATCCGCGCCTGTCCTGGGCCGATATCGAGCGCATCAAGGGCATGTGGGGCGGCAAGCTGATCATCAAGGGCATCATCGATCCGGAGGACGCCGAACTGGCCGTGAAAATGGGCTGTGATGCCATCATCGTATCCAACCATGGCGGGCGGCAGCTGGACGGGGCGATGTCGTCGATCGCGGCGCTTCAACCCATCATCGAAAAGGTCGGCGACAAGGTCGAGGTGCATTTCGACAGCGGCATCCGCTCCGGGCAGGATGTGCTCAAGGCCGTCGCGCTCGGGGCCAAGGGCACTTATATCGGCCGGGCGTTCCTCTATGGGCTCGGCGCGATGGGCGAGGAGGGCGTCACCAAGGCGCTGCAGATCATCCACAAGGAGCTTGACCTCACGATGGCGTTTTGTGGCCGTCGCAACATCACCGATGTGGGGCGTGACATCCTGATCATGCCTGAACGGATGTGAGGGGGGCACGTGGCCCAGTGTCATGACCGCCCTTGTGGCGGTCATCTTGGTTCCCAGGCCGCGAGCCTTTCGGCGGTGAGATCACCGGCACAAGGCCGGTAATGACACTTCACTGGCTTTCCAGCGCAATCTGGATTGATCTTCGATCCGTACTGGAAGTTGTGCTAACGCCTAATTGTCGCGGGGGAAACACATGACTGCTCCTGAACCCGCCCCGGTCTATGGCGACCATCCCTCGCGAGCGGCCATCCTCAGCGAATTGCACGCCCGGCCTTTCGCCACGATGGATACGCCGCGGCGCGTCCTGCATTTCGCTTACACCACAGACGCGGGGCAGGCCTCCACCGCCGCCGATGCGCTCGCGGCCTTCTGCTCGCAACGCAGCCTGCCCGCGCCTGCAAGCAATGCGCGGCATCACCGCGTCAGCATACAGGGCGCGATCCTGCGCTTCGAGCGGCACAGCGAATTCTGCACCTATAGCTGGGAGTTCGATGCGGCCGCCGGGGCGGACAATGCGCCGTTCAGGCCCGCAGCACGCGAGTTTGCCAAGCTGATGAACCTGTTGCCGCAGCCGGGCCCGCTGATGGTCGCGATCGATTTGCATCTCGTGAAAACTGCCAAGGTGACGGACAGTCTGGAGACCATCTTCGGCGTGGCAAATCTTGCCGCTTCGCAGGTTGAGGACAGCGCGGCTATTCTCGCCACCGATTTCCGCAGCGATCCGGATGGCTTCGTCAAGCTGCTCATCCTCGATGAGCAGCTGACCAGCGCCAAGGCTGGCGCGCTGGTGCAACGCGCGCTGGAAATCGAGACCTACCGCACTTTCGCATTGCTCGGCCTGCCC
>JBOFFB010000357.1:0-12985 GCA_051648385.1 Allobosea sp. | reverse complement strand
GTCAGGACGGTCAGCCCCCAGTTCCGCCAGTAGCGCGGGCTCCTCGGAATTGGTGAAAAAGCCGTGGCCGAACGTGCGATAGGTGTGTTGCGGGGCGATGGTGGCAAGGCGCGCCATGGCGCGCTCGGCCACCCCGGGCTTGGCGCCGACAAGGCCGATTTTCAATGGAGCAGACGAACTGGTGATCAGTCGCGGAATGAAGTCGGTGCCGTTGAGATTGGCGGCGAACGGCACGCCGCACAGCAATCGTGAGCCGAGATCCACGCCAACGCCATCGGGCAGGACCATGAACTGCCGCAGGGCATCGGAAAAACCGGGATTGGCGGCCGCGATGTTGACGACATGACTATTTGCGAAGGCAAGCTTGACATGCTGATCGCTTTGCAAGGCTCCTTGCAAGGCAAAAAACAGCTTCATCGACGCCAAGGGACAATATCCACACGCTGCCGAGGCGGCGAAGTTGCCGATGGTCACCCCTGGCAATCGCAGCCAGTTGATCCGACATCGGGTTGAAATGATGAAGCATCCCGCCTTACATCCATTGACACTTAGTCATCAGTAAATTCGCAATTCGAACCAAGTTGTCCGGCGGCCATCGACAGGCCAGGATCGAACTTGCAAAGATTGTGCGGTCCACCCCAAGCACGGGTCAAGCTTATTACCGTTTAATGGATAATGCGCTTGCACCGCAACGGCCACAATACGGCGGGACATACCAATGACACCTTGCCCAAAACGTTAACAACCTATCCTCGCACTCCCCACGCGTTGTGCCGAAATGATGCGGCATGATCATTGCAACCCGACAATAGCCCGGCCCGTTGACTGATCCAGTTGATCCGGTTCGGGATTTTGGAGCCATTGTCATTGGGGGGTGTGTCGTTTCAGCGGCCCACACATGCGATATGAAGACAGTTCAAGATTTTCAGCCATGGCCCTTCGCATCCAGTGCGTCGACGGGCACTCACTGGCGCGCCTTGCTCGGCGTGGGCATGGCATTGGTCGACATCGTTGCGGTCCTAGCCATCGTGATGGTGGCGAGCATCGGCTACCATCTGGCCGCATATCAGCACCTTGGCGATTTCTATGTCACGCTGGAGCTAGCCGTTTTCGTCAGTGCCATTTTCGTCTTCACCAACCTGCTGCAACGCCGCTATCGGCTGACGCGGTATCTGGCGACGAAAGGGCAGATGGTCGAGGCCTTCAACGTCTGGAACGTCACCATGGTGGCCTTCATCGCCGTCGGCTTCCTTGCCAAGGTGGTCGACAACTATTCTCGCGCTGTCGTGCTGATCACCTATCTCGCCGGCATCCCACTGATTGCGATGGCGCGCTGGTGGGTTGTTAAGATCGTGTCAGTTGCCAGCAAGACAGGGCGCATTTCTGCCCAGCGCGTGCTTTTGATCGGCCGTGAAACCGACGTGACCTCGTTCATGACCAGGCATCAACCGTGGAACATGGGGCTGATGATCCAGGATCTGGTCATCCTGCGTGAGCCCGAGCCCGGGATGGCGGCATCCGAAAATGGCACGTTGTTGGCCGAGGACCTTGCCCACGCCGTGGCCACAGCCCGGCAGAACAAGCCCGATGGCGTGTTCATCGCGATGCCATGGTCCGCGCGCGCCGATATCGAGCGCTGCGTCGACGCCTTCATGAACGTGCCGGTTTCGATCAATCTGGCACCGGAGCAGGTCCTCGACCGGTTCGAGAACCCCCGCATCATCCGCACCGGCACGATCGCCAGCCTCGAATTGACACCACCAGCGCTGACGACGTCCGAAATCCTGACGAAACGCGCCTTCGACTTCCTTGGCGCTACCGTGTTGCTGACATTGCTGATACCTCTCTTTGCCGTCATCGCAGCGTTGATCAAGCTCGACAGCAGAGGTCCAGTCATCTTCTTCCAACGGCGTTTCGGCTTCAACCAGGAACCCTTCCGCATCCTCAAGTTCCGCACCATGAGCTGCATGGATGATGGCGACCAGGTGGTGCAGGCGCGCAAGAACGACCCCCGCATCACTCGCTTCGGGGCCTGGCTCAGGCGCTACAATCTCGACGAGTTGCCGCAACTTGTGAACGTGCTGCAAGGCCGCATGTCGCTGGTCGGGCCGCGCCCGCACGCTGTCGCCCATGACCGGGAATACGAGCAGAAGATCGGCCTTTATGCCCGCCGCCACAACGTCAAGCCGGGCATCACCGGCTGGGCACAGGTTCACGGACTGCGCGGCGAGACCGACACAGACGCCAAGATGGCAACCCGTGTCTCCTACGACCTCTGGTACATCGACAACTGGAATGTCTGGCTCGACATCGTGATCATGCTGCGCACAGTGTTCAGCCGCAAGGCCTTCAGCAACGCGCATTGAAGGATGGTAGAAAAGCCGATTTTGCTTTTCCGCCCGATCGGCTAGTCATATGGCATGACGAACCACAGTCTCCCCACAGCCGCCGCGCTTGGACGCCGCGCCTTCGCCATGCTCGAAGCGCTCAATCGTTTCACGGACGAACCCGGCAAGTTGACGCGGCTCTATCTCTCGCCTGCCCACAAGCAGGCCGTTGACCACGTGCTGGATCGCATGCGCGAGATCGGCCTTGCCGCCCATGTCGACGCGTTGGGCTCGGTTCACGGCCGCATGGAGGGGCGCAAGCCCGGGTTGCCAGCCATCATGATCGGCTCCCATATCGACACCGTGAAGGATGCCGGTGCCTATGACGGTAACCTTGGCGTCGTCGCCGGACTGCTGGTGGCGGAAACCCTGCGTGGCCAGGCAGCAAGCTTGCCCTTCGCACTCGAAGTCGCTGCTTTCGGCGACGAGGAGAACGTGCGCTTCCCGACCAATCTGTCGACATCCGCAGCACTGTCATCGGGCTATGAGTTGGACTGGCTGGAGGCGCGCGACACAGACGGCATCAGCGTGCGAGAGGCACTCGTTGCCTTTGGCGGCGATCCGGATGGTGTCGCGGCACTGAAACGCGCGCCCGGGTCGCTTGCAGGCTACATCGAGTTGCACATCGAGCAAGGCCCGGTGCTGGAGGTCAACAACGAGCCGGTCGGCATCGTCACTGCCATCAATGCCCAGACAAGAGCGCGCGTGCGCGTCAGCGGTGAGGCGGGGCATGCAGGCACGGTCCCCATGGCTCTGCGCAAGGATGCGCTTGCCGCCACCGCCGAGATGGTACTGGCCATGGAAGCGATTGCCCGCTCGCACCCCGACGCTGTCGGCACGGTCGGCGTGCTGAAGCCGGAGCCTGGTGCGACCAATGTCGTGCCCGGCGCAGTGTCCTTCACCATTGATTTTCGCGCGCCGCTGGATGCGACAGTCGCCAGCATGCACGACGCTGTTCAGTCGCAGTTCGCGGCCATCGCGGCACGACGCGGCGTCGACCTCAGCATCGAGCCCTACTCGCGTTTGGCCGCCACGCCGATGGCGGCATCGCTGCAAACGGCACTGGAGCGTGGCATTGCCCGCACCGGCGCGAACCTGAAGGCCCGCCGCATCCCGTCAGGCGCTGGCCATGATGCCATGACCATGGCGCGCGCTTTCCCCGCAGCCATGCTGTTCGTGCGCAACGAGAAAGGCATCAGCCACTCGCCGCTCGAGAACATGACCGAGGAGGATGCCGGCATCGCCATCAAGGTGATGCTGGAGACCGTGCTGGCACTGGCGGCAGAGAGCTAGCCCAGCACACGCCCCGCCACGACGTTCAGCTTGGCCAGCAGGGCAGGATCGCGCATGCTCTCATGCGTCATGATTGCGCCATCGAGGGCACGGTCGGATTTTACCGGGCAAAGCTCATGCTCGGCGGGAAAATCGCGGGCGACACGGGCGATCAACCGTGCCGCATTTGCCGCATTGGCGCGCACGGTGGCCACCACGGCTGCGACATCGACCATGTCGTGCTCCGGGTGCCAGCAATCGAAATCTGTCACCATCGCAACCGTGGCGAAGGTGATCTCGGCTTCGCGCGCCAGCTTGGCCTCGGGCATGTTGGTCATGCCGATCACATCATAGCCAAGCGAGCGGTAGGTCTGCGATTCCGCCAGCGTCGAGAATTGCGGCCCTTCGATGCAGACGTACGTGCCGCCTTTCACCGCCGGCACATCCTCCGCCTTGGCTGCGTCCATGAGCCTGTTCTGAAGCAGCGGACCGACAGGATGGCCCATCGGCACATGCGCCACGCAGCCCGCTCCGAAAAAGGAGCTTTCGCGCCGGTGAGTGCGGTCGACGAACTGGTCGACGAACACCAGAAGGCCCGGATAGAGCTCCGCCTTGAGCGAGCCACAGGCCGACAGCGAAACGATGTCGGTGACGCCAAGCTGTTTCATGGCGTCGATATTGGCACGGTAGTTGATGTCTGATGGCGAGAAGCGATGCCCGCGGCCATGCCGTGGCAGGAACACCACCGAAGTGCCGCCAAGCGAGCCTGTGCGCAGCTTGTCGGAGGGTTCCCCCCACGCGGTCGAAACCTGATGCTCGGTCACATTCTCAAGACCCGGAAGATCATAGACACCGGAACCGCCGATCACGCCCAGAACCGCTTTGGTCATCATTCACCCCTGCTTATCAAACCGCTTCTTGAGCGGGATTGCAGCCAGTGACAAGGCGGCAAGGCCAAATAAGCCTGCCATGATCTCCGGCGTCAGGATCGAGGAGAGCTGGAACGCTCCGCCCGCGTCCAGCACGCTGCCAAGGCCGGCACCCGCCAGCGTGAACACTGCAGTTCCCGGAATGATGCCGAACAGCGTTGTCAGCACAAACACCGGCAGCTTCACACCGACGAAGGCCGGCACCAGATTGACCAGGAAGAACGGGAAGATCGGTGCCAGTCTGAGCACCAGCAGGTATGACCAGGCATTGGCCTTGATACTCTCACCCAGCAGCCGAGCCCTGTCGCCAAACCTGTCGAGCACATTCGCGCCAAACAATCTGGCGGCAAACATGAAGACAATGGTCGCGCCGATCGTCGCGCCTGTCACATTGAGCATTGTGCCGAGCCAAGGGCCGAACAGGAAGCCACCTGTGAGTGTCAGGATGGTTGCGCCCGGCAGCGAGAAGCTCACCGCAGCCACATAGGCCGCGACGAACACCAGTGCCGCGATCACGCCATGGCTGGCAACGAAGGACACAAGCGCGGCGCGATGGAGGCGCAAGGTCTCGAACGACAGAAGGCTGCCGAAGCCGAGCACATGAAACGCAGCAACGGCGCCAGCCAGCCCGAGCACAATCCAAAGTCGCCGGTCCTTGAGGATCGCCATGTTGCAGCTACTTTTCGTCTTGAGGATTATCCGCCACGTAACGGTGACCGAGACGACAGCGCAAGTTCCTGTCGGGCAGGATTTGTCGATCAAGACTTGTCAGCAAGCACTTGTCGGCCATCGCCTTCAATGCCAAACCGCAAATGTCGGCTACTCACGATCGCGTGCGAGACCACACATCAGTTTTTGGCGCGGACATGTAACGCTCACGCGCCACATTGCGAATAGGGGTTTGATCGTTGGCTCACGACCGCGAAACGGAATGGAAGCGCCTCATGCTGGCCGCGATGGCTGGCGACGAGGGTTGCTATCGCCATTTCCTCACGGACGTATCGCGCTATCTGCGCGGATGGGCGCAAGGATCATTGAAACGCGCAGGCCGCTCGCCTGCTGAAGCGGAGGACATCGTGCAGGAAACGCTGATCGCGATCCACACGAAGCGGCACACGTGGGACCAGACCCAACCCGTTGGGCCGTGGTTGCATGGGGTTGCGCGCCACAAGCTGATCGACGCACTGCGCAAGCGCACCGGGCACGACCATCTTTCTATCGATGAGTTTGCCGAGGTTATTCCCTCGCCATCATCCGAGGGCGAATTGGCCCAAGGCGATGTGCTGAAGATGGTGGCGAGCCTCCCGCATCGGCAAGCCGAGATCGTGCGCGCCATTTTTGTCGATGGCCAGCGCACGGCGGATGTCGCGGGCAAGTTCGCGATGAGCGACGGTGCCGTGCGGGTGGCGCTGCACCGGGCGCTGAAGACACTGGCCGGCAAGTTTGGAAAGGACCATCACGATGCGCACTGATGATCTGATTTCCGCCCTGTCGCGCGACCCTGCACCGGTCATGCCGCCAGTGGAGAAGCTCTTGCTGCGCTCGCTTGCCATCAGCGCGCCAGTTGCATTGCTGGTTCTCGTGATGACACTTGGCATCCGTGACGATGTCGTGGACGCCGTCGGCGAAGGTTGGTTTGTCTGGAAACTCGCAGTCGTCGCGCTGGTTGCAATCGCAGGCTGGAACCTGACACGGGCCACCGCCGGACCAGGGCGCAAGCTGTCGCTCATCGGGCTGGCCCTTGCCGTCCTGGCACTTTTGGCTGGCGATGTCGCAGATATTGTCACCATGGGGACAGCCGATTGGCAGGAGCGTCTGTTCGGCGACAACTGGCGGCAATGCCTTGTCTCGATACCGCTTTTGTCGCTTGTGCCGCTCATCGGCATGATTTACGCCTTGCGAGAAAGTGCGCCGACGAAACCTGCCTTGACCGGTGCGGCAGCCGGCCTTTTCGCAGGTGCCATCGGAGCCTTCCTCTACGGCCTGCATTGCACGGATGATTCCCCGCTCTTCCTCAATGCCTGGTATGTGGCAGCCGTGGCGCTGACGGCGCTGGCAGGCGCGACCGTCGGGCGGCTTGCGCTCAAGTGGTGATCAGATCACCGCTTCGATCAGGAACGGCCCGGTTTCGGCCAGCCCGGATCGCAGCGCCGATACGAATTCCGCTACGGTCGAGACCCTGACGCCCGCAACACCCATGCCCCTCGCCAGTGACACCCAGTCCAGCGCAGGGTTGTCGAGCGACAGCATGTCGAGCGCCTTTCTGCCCGGATTCGATGCGCCAACAGCCATCAACTCGCCGGTCAGGATGGCGTAGCTGCGGTTGGCCCAGATGATGGTCAGCACGTTGGCCCCAACCCGTGCCTGGCTCCACAACGCCTGCAGCGTGTACATGGCGCTGCCGTCAGCCTGAAGGTTGATCACCTTGCGGTCGGGCGCGGCAATGGCAGCACCAAGCGCCAGCGGCGGGCCGATGCCGATCGAGCCGCCAGTGATCTGCAGCCAGTCATGCGGGTTCGCTTCAGCCGTCATCTCGGCGGCGAAGCGCCCGCTGGTGATCCCTTCGTCGATGATGATGGCGTGTTCCGGCATCAGCGCACTGATCGCGGCGGTAGCATTTGCCGCCGTCAAAGCCCCGGCAGTTGGCATGGCTGGAACAGCAAGCCTGGCGCGTGGTGCATCGCGCAGTTTCGCCCCGACCGCATCAGCCAGCCGCTCCAGCACGTCGACAAGATCGTGGCGGCCATCGGCAAGCGCCAGAATCTCCGCATGATCAGGTGCGAGTCGGCTCGGCTTGCCCGGATAACCGAAGAACGCGACCGGATCAGGCGCGCCGAGCAGCACCAGCGTGCGGAAGGGACGCAGCGTCTCCAGCGAGATATCGATCGGGTAGGGCAGGCGCGGCAGCATGGCCCGCCCTGCCCCGCGCTCCACTCTCGCCAGTGAGGTGCGCCCCATGATCTTGGCCCCGGTCTTCGCGGAAATGGCGGCGGCCAGTTCCAGCGCCCGTTCGCGCACCGCATCCGCGCCAAGGAACAGCAGCGTCTCCGGCCCCCGCCGAAGTGCTTCCACGGCTCGTTGTACATCGGCCTCATCGACTTTCGGGCGGGCCGGTGGCGACGATGCCATCACCGGCGACGAGCCTGGCCCCCAAGCCGTATCTGCAGGCAGGATCAAGGTCGCGATCTGCCCTGGGCCGGCAGTGCAGGCTGTGCGGGCCGCTGTCAGCGCATCGGCTCCGTCACGCGCGATGCCGGTGCTGTCGCGCCCGGTGCGGACCCAATGCGACATGGGCCTTGCCACACCTTCGGTATCAGAGGTCAGCGGCGCATCGAAGCTGAGATGTTGCGTGGTGTGCTCGCCGACGATGTTGACGATTGGCGTGCCAGCCTTCTTGGCATTGTGCAGGTTGGCCAGTCCGTTTCCAAGGCCGGGGCCCAGATGGAGCAGCGTAAGGCCCGGTCGCTCTGTCATCCGCGCCCAGCCATCGGCGGCGCCGGTCGCCACACCCTCGAACAGGCACAACACGCAATCCATGCCATCGACGCGGTCGAGTGCCGCGACAAAGTGCATTTCCGATGTGCCAGGATTGGAGAAACAGACGTCCGCTCCGCCCGACACAAGGGTACGCACCAGGCTCTCGGCCCCATTCATCTCAGATGGATTGGTCATGGGGGGCAGGCCTTGCGGGTCTATGAAATGAATAGCGACACCCCCAGTCTGGCACGCGCGCCCTGCGGTCGACAACCCGTCCACAGCGCATGCCAACGGTGGACTGCAAACACGGCCCATGCGATGGCAACGTCATGAATAACGCCATGAATCATGACGAAACAAACGACTTGGACGGCACGGCGGAAATGCCCAGCCTGCACCATCTCGCCGTTCCATCAGAGGCAGCAGGTTCGCGGCTGGACAAATGGCTCGCCACCGGATTGCCGGATTTCAGCCGCAGCCGCTTGCAGGCACTGATCACGGGTGGCGACCTTACACTCGATGGGCGCGTCACGACCGACGTGGGCCACAAACTGAAAGCCGGCCAGCAAGTCGTGCTCAAGGTGCCCCCGCCCGTGCCCGCCGAGCCGGTGGCGCAGGACATTCCGCTCGACATCGTCTTTGAGGATGCGGACCTGATCGTCATCAACAAGCCTGCCGGATTGGTGGTGCATCCCGCTGCCGGACACGAGGATGGCACGCTGGTGAACGCATTGATCGCCCATTGCGGGGAAAGCCTGTCGGGCATCGGCGGAGTGCGCCGCCCAGGTATCGTGCACCGGCTCGACAAGGACACCAGTGGCATTCTGGTCGTTGCCAAGAATGACAATGCCCACAGGCAACTCAGCGCCCAGTTTGCCGATCATGGCAGGACCGGGCCGCTTGAGCGCGCCTATCTCGCGCTGGTCTGGGGCATGCCCAAGCGCACCCATGGCACAGTCAACGCCGCCATCGACCGCAGTACCAAGAACCGCGAGAAGATGGCGGTGGTGCAGGAAGGGCGCGGGCGCGAGGCGATCACGCACTATGAGGTGCTGGAAACCTACCCCGCAGGCTCCAACGAGCCCTTGGCCAGCCTGGTGCGCTGCGAGTTGGAAACCGGTCGCACCCACCAGATCAGGGTGCACCTCGCCCATCTCGGCCACCCGGTGATGGGCGACATGGTCTATGGGTCGGGCTTCGCCACAAAGGCCGCCCGGTTGCCCGCAGGAACAAAAGCTGCGCTGGCGGCTTTGAATCGCCAAGCCTTGCATGCGGCACTGTTGGGTTTCGCACATCCAGTATCGGGCGAGGCACGTAGATTTGAAGTCGATCCGCCTGACGATTTTGCAAAATTGCAAGAACAACTCGCGAATCTTTGAAACACATGCGCGTCTTTGCCTATTTTCAGCCATGGTTTGTCGCAGTATAACAGGGCAAGCGGAGGGCTCGCTTGAGCGCCGCTGAAGGCCCGCCTCTTTCCGGGGGCCGGAACAGGAGAACGAGATGGCATCTGCTCATCTGCCTATCATGGCCGCCGAAGGTGGCCTTTCGCGATATCTCGACGAGATTCGCAAGTTTCCCATGCTCAAGCCAGATGAGGAGTTCATGCTTGCCAAACGCTGGCGCGAGCATGACGACCGCATTGCGGCACACAGGTTGGTCACATCCCACCTGCGGCTCGTCGCAAAGATTGCGATGGGTTACCGCGGCTATGGCTTGCCGATCGGCGAGGTCGTGTCCGAAGGCAATGTCGGTCTGATGCAGGCCGTCAAGCGCTTCGAGCCGGACAAGGGCTTTCGCCTGGCGACCTACGCGATGTGGTGGATCAAGGCCTCGATCCAGGAATACATCCTGCGCTCTTGGTCATTGGTGAAGATGGGCACAACGGCAAACCAGAAGAAGCTGTTCTTCAACCTGCGCAAGGCCAAGAGCAAGATTTCTGCGCTGGACGAAGGCGATCTGCGCCCCGATCAGGTGAAGCACATCGCGACCAAACTCGGCGTTCCTGAGCAGGACGTGATCGACATGAACCGTCGGCTCGGCGGCGATGCCTCGCTGAATGCACCCTTGCGCGAAGAGGGCGAAGGCGAGTGGCAGGACTGGCTGGTGGACGACAGTACCAGCCAAGAGGTGAGACTGGTCGAGAGTGAGGAAAGCTCGAACCGGCTTGGTGCCCTGCGCGATGCGCTCGGTGTGCTCAACCCGCGCGAACGTCGAATCTTCGAAGCGCGCCGCCTCGTCGATGATCCGATCACGCTGGAACAGCTTTCCGATGAGTTCGGTGTATCGCGCGAACGTGTCCGGCAGATCGAGGTGCGCGCTTTCGAGAAGGTGCAGGAGGCGGTGAAGGCCGCTCTCGTAAAGCGGGAGGCTTTGCCACCACCGGCAGCACGCCTGGCTGCGGTTCGCCCCGCAGCCTGACCCGTCAGCGCCAGGCAGCAAGCCCTTCGGTGATCCTTTGATCGCCGGAGAGGCCTTTCTCAAACGCGATGATGCCGCGTTTGCCGGACGCGAAGCGCACCGGAATGTCGATCCAGTTGCGGGTGCGGATCAGATCGATATTGCGTTCGATCTCGACCGGCACGCGCGACAACGCGGAAATGAACAGATTGTCGCCAAGTCCTGTGGTGATGGCTGACAATGGTGCGCCGCGCTCGCTCTCTTCCTGTTTGAACTGTGGCACGCCCGCCTCCCGCACGGCGCCGTTACCATCATCCGAACTGCGCTGGAAGCGCATGCCAAGGATGTGTGACGCCGGAAAGGCGGCATCCATGTTGCGCCGCAAGGTGAAAGCGAGTTGCAGTCCGGCGTCGGCAATGTCGACATCAGCCCTGATAACCGTTTCGAGCAACTGGCCCTGCCCTGTATTCTGCGCCTCGAGCCGCCAGGATACACGTCCGACAACCGCGCGCGGTTGCTGGGTGGCTTCCTGTGGTTCCATATAGAGCACAGCCCGCTGCGCCACGGCGAGTTCGCCGCGCGGAGCTGCGCCTGGCTGCGAGGGTGTGGGCGCTGCCGGTGCTGGCACTGGCGCAGGATCAGCGCCAACGCGTTCACTGATCTTCGGCCCACCCGGCTGTTGCGGCGGCGGCGGCGGAGTTGCGATGGCAACTTGCGGGGCCAGGTTATCACGATTGACGTAGAACGCGGCTGTGCCCACTGCGGCGAGACCCAAGGCAACACCGCCCAGCACGATCAGCTTGCGCTTCGACCCTGCGTGGGATCGCGGTGCCGCCGTGATGTCAAGGCGCGGACGATCCGGCACAGCTGCAGCTTCGGCTGGCATCGGCTCTGCCGAATCAGCATGACCTGTCAAAGGTACTGGAACAGGCAACGGCTTATCCGCTTCTTCGCCTGCAGCGGGCAACAAGCTGGCAAAGCTCGGACGCAGGGACTTTGCGGGTTCTTGCGCTGGCGGCTGCACAGCTGGTTCCACGGGCGCGGGAATCGGCGGCGGCACCACGACAGGCGCGGCTTCTACCGGCTCATGATCCTTGGCATGCTCCAGTTCGATGCGGCTTATCACATCATCGAGCGCCAGGCGCTGCCGGGTGATGTCGCTTTCGCTGATCGGCGGACTGACACCACGCAACTGTGCAACAAGCACCTGGCGCGCGCGATCATAGATCGCTCGCCGCGCCTGTGGTGTCTGCTCCTGCAAGCCCGAGATGGCCCTGGAAAGAACCGGGTAGAAATCCGCCATACTGGTGCTTTGTCCTGTTAGCGGCCCATCCGTCAACCCTCGAAAGGATTTCGCACAAGAATGGTGTCGTCACGCTCGGGCGAGGTCGACAGCACCGCCACTGGCGCGCCGATCAGTTCCTCGACGCGGCGGACATACTTGATCGCCTGCGCCGGCAGTTGCCCCCAGCTGCGCGCGCCAGCGGTTGAGTCTGTCCAGCCCTCGATGCTTTCGTAGATCGGCTTGACCCGTGCCTGTGCCGCCTGACCTGCCGGCAGCGTTTCGATCCGGCGACCGTCGAGTTCATAAGCCACGCAGACCTTGATCTCCTCGAAGCCGTCAAGGATGTCGAGCTTTGTCAGCGCGATCCCGTCGATGCCGGAGGTTTTCACCGTCTGCCGCACGAGGCATGCATCGAACCAGCCGCAGCGGCGCTTGCGCCCCGTGACGACGCCGAATTCCTTGCCCTTGGAGCCAATCAGTTCGCCGATCTCGTCATGGAGTTCAGTCGGGAAAGGCCCCTCCCCGACCCGCGTTGTGTAAGCCTTGGCGATGCCAAGCACATAGCCCACCGCACCTGGCCCGAGGCCAGAGCCGGTCGCAGCCTGCCCGGCCACGATGTTGGACGAAGTCACGAAAGGATAGGTGCCGTGGTCGACATCGAGCAGCGCCCCTTGCGCGCCTTCGAACAGGATGCGCTTGCCGGCCCGACGCTGATCATCCAGCAACGACCAGACCGTGTCGGCATAGGGCAGTATCTTCGGCGCAATGGCCTTCAATTCCGCCAGAAGTTGCGCTCCATCAGCCTCCGCGATGCCGAGCCCGCGACGAAGCGCGTTGTGGTGCGTGAGCAGCCGCTCGATCTTGGCTTCGAGCAGTGCATCGTCCTCAAGATCGATGACACGGATGGCACGACGCCCGACCTTGTCCTCGTAAGCCGGGCCGATACCACGCTTGGTTGTGCCGATCTTGAGACCGGAATTCGATGTCTCGCGGAAATGGTCAAGCTCGCGATGCAGCGGCAGGATCAGCGTGGCGTTGTCGGCGATGCGCAGGTTGTCGCGGGAGATGGCAACGCCCTGCCCTTGCAGTTTGGCGATTTCCTCGACCAGATGCCACGGATCGACGACCACACCATTGCCAATCACCGAGAGCTTGCCGGGCCTGACGATACCCGAGGGCAGCAACGACAGCTTGTAGACCACACCGTCGATGACCAGCGTGTGCCCGGCATTGTG
>JBOFFB010000356.1:0-6797 GCA_051648385.1 Allobosea sp. | reverse complement strand
TTCTGGTCAGCCATCTGCATCGTCATCAGCGGACCCTTCTGGACCCAAGGTTGGCCCAGGTGGTGGAGCTGGTGGCTCGATCTGCCAATCTGGTCTTGAGGGGAGGGCATCATGGGTCTTCTGACAACCATAGACTACCAGAACATCTTCACCCGGGTTCAGGTCCGCGGTCCTGACGACCTCGGCATCCCCATCGCCAAGGGCATCTACGAGCGCGGCACGACTGCGAGCCACAACTACTGGTTCGGCAAGATTGGCGACGCGCAGGTTGGCCCATTCTATCTCGGCGTCTGGGGCCTGTTGTCGATCGCGTGCGGCATCATTGCCTTCGAAATCATCGGCCTGAACATGTGGGCCTCGGTGAACTGGGATCCGGTGCAATTCGTCCGCCAGCTCTTCTGGCTCGGCCTCGAACCGCCGTTGGCCAAGCATGGCCTCAACCCGTTCATCCCCCTCAACGAGGGTGGCTGGTTCCTGATGACGGGCTTCTTCTTTACGGCTTCCGTGCTGTTCTGGTGGGCTCGCACCTATTCTCGCGCACGGGCGCTGGGCATGGGCACGCATGTGCCATGGGCTTTTGCCGCCGCCATCTGGCTTATGCTGGTTCTGGGCTTCATCCGCCCGGTCGCCATGGGTTGCTGGTGCGAGGCTGTGCCTTATGGCATCTTCCCGCATCTGGATTGGGTGCAGTCCTTCTCGATCCGCTATGGCAACCTGCACTACAACCCGTTCCACGCTTTCTCGATTGTTTTCCTCTATGGCTCCGTCCTGCTCTTCGCGATGCATGCCGGCACCATTCTGGCCGTGACCCGCTATGGCGGCGAGCGCGAGATCGAGCAGATCGTTGATCGCGGCACGGCCTCCGAACGCGCTGCCTTGTTCTGGCGCTGGACCATGGGCTTCAATGCCTCCATGGAGTCCATCCATCGCTGGGCCTGGTGGTTCGCCGTCCTCACCCCGATCACGGGTGGCATCGGCATCCTTCTGACCGGCACTGTCGTCGACAACTGGTTCTTGTGGGCTCAGCACTACGGCTTCGCGCCAAGCTACCCAGCCGTGAACCCGTCCGTGGTCGATCCCGCCCTTCTTCCGGGAGCCAAGTGAATGAACACGACATCACACATGATCAGGCATGCTGGCTCCATCACCGGCGTTGCCCTCGGCCTCGGCCTTCTGCTGGCAGGCTGCCAGCAGAATCCACCCGAAGCCACACAGCAGAACGGCTATCGCGGGGTTGCCCTTGAGCAGGTGCAAAGCCCCAAACGCCTCGCAGCGCTGGCCGCCTTGAACGAAAAGCCGGAGGTCATCCCGGAAGGCGAGACCACCGGACCACGAGCCAAGGAAATCTATCAGAACGTCAAGGTTCTGGGTGATCTGAGCGAAACCGAGTTCACCCGCATCATGGTCGCCATGACCGCATGGGTCGCACCCGGTGGCGTGGCGGGTTCGGATGAAGGCCAAGGCTGCTCGTATTGCCACAACCTCAACAACATGGCTGACGAGAGCAAGTACCAGTACAAGACCGCCCGCCGCATGATCTCGATGACACGCGAGATCAACTCGACCTGGTCCAACCATGTCGGCGCGACAGGAGTGAGTTGCTACACCTGCCATCGCGGCAACCCGATCCCGTCGCAAGTCTGGTTCACCGGCGCAGGCCGGAAGAACAACTTGGCTGATGGCGGCGGCTGGATCGGTGCCAACCACGGCCAGAACCAGCCCGGCAAGTTCGTCGGCAGGGCTTCGCTTCCATCCGATCCGTTTACACCTCTCATCCAGTACGCAGAAGCCGTTCGCATGACAGGCAAGACGGCATTGCCAACTGGCCCCGGCGCACCGATTGCCCATGCCGAACGCACTAGCGCCCTCATGAATCACATGTCGGAATCGCTCGGCGTGAACTGCACTTTCTGTCACAACAGCCGCGCCTTCTCGGAATGGAAAGACGCCCCGCCACAGCGCGTGACCTCTTACCACGGCATCCGGATGCTGCGCGACCTGAACACCAACTACCTGGCTCCGCTCAACACCACCTACCCGGCCGAGAAGCTCGGGCCTCAGGGTGACGCTGCCAAGGCCTTCTGCGCCACCTGCCACCAGGGCGTGCAGAAACCTCTCAACGGCGCAGCGATGCTGGGTGACTATCCTGAGCTAGGCGCACCTAGAAACTAGCTTGGCGCAAGTTACGAACCCCCGACTTGAAGCCCGGCTGGCAAGCTCCGTCAGCCGGGCTTTCTCATGTGGGCCTGCATGCGCACCACGTGGTCAGGCATGATTGACGCTGAGCACGCCCCCAAGTATCTGATCTCCATACGAAGATGTATTCGGATATGCGGAAATCTCGTTCGCCGTCGCCGATACTCCTTCGAGGGCCCTTAGCTCAATGGTTAGAGCCGACCGCTCATAACGGTCTGGTTGCAGGTTCGAGTCCTGCAGGGCCCACCATTCCCCCGCGGTTAGAGCATTGCACAAAAGTGGGTACCGGTTTTGTGAGGACGCAATGCTCTATCTTATTATGATCGATCTTCTTTCCGCATTGAAATGAACTCCATTTCAATGCGGGATGATCTAGGTGAACTCGCATCTCAATCGAATCCCATACCTGCTGACGTTGCCCCCCGAGGCCTCATCCAGTCTGAAATTCGTTCTGGTCCAACCAAGGGAACAGCGCATCGTGCGCTTGCCTTACCCGCTCGCGTCGTCCGATCTGCGGTTAGATATGACGGGGTGCCCTCTGGCTCATGCCAACGCAGCCTCAGCGTGACAGCCACACCAGCGCCATTGGAATAGCTTCTATGTATGTGATGGCAATCAGCACAAAGATCGCGATACCAAACATCGGGATCAGTTCTTTCGAGATTGCGCCAATTCCGACATTGGCGATGCGGGCGGCGACGAACAGCGTGCCGCCGACAGGTGGCGTGTACAATCCGATCGCGAGATTGAAGGTCATGATCAGACCAAGGTGCACCGGATCAACACCAAAGGCCTTCGCTGTCGGAATGAACAGCGGCGCGGTCAGGATCAAGGCCGGTAGCGGTTCGAGAAAAATGCCGATCAGAATCAGGAGGATGTTCAGCAGTGCAAGGAACACCCACTTCGATTCTGATATCTGAGCAATCCAGGCGGAGAAATGAGCGGGGACCTGCTCGGCCGTGATCAGCCAGGCGAGTGCAGCAGTCGCGCCAACCACCACCATGACAACAGCACTGGTAATCATGGCTTGCAACACCAGCCGGGGCAGGTCTCGGACGGAAAGCTCGCGGTAGACAACCAGCCCGACTATCAAACCATAGACGACTGCGACTGCTGCAGCCTCGGTGGGCGTGAAAAAGCCGCTGTAGATGCCGCCAAGGATGATGACCGGCGCGAGCAATGCGGGCAGCGTATCCACCAGCGTGGCGCGTAACAGCTTGATGTCAGGCCGCTTGCCGCCTGGATCGCAGCCGAGTTTCTTGCCCTTGTAAACGCACAGGAGCATCAGGCAGGCGGCGAACAGCAATCCGGGCATGATACCGGACAGGAACAGCTCGGCGACAGAGACATTGCCGACGAAGCCATAGACCAACAACGGGATCGATGGTGGGATCAGGATCCCGAGCGTTCCGGACGTGGCGACTAGCGCGGCTGAATATGGCTTGGGATAGCCTTTTTGCGTCATGCCCGGGATCATGACCGAGCCGATTGCCGCAGAGTCAGCCACTGCCGAACCGGAAATGGCGCCAAACAAGGTTGACGACCCAACTGTGACGACGCCGAGCCCACCGGGCAGGAACCCGAGGAGGATGCCTGCAAAGTTGATCAGACGGCGGCCAACGCCACCTTGGCTGATCAGCTCACCTGCCAGTATGAAAAGCGGGATTGCCGCCAGATACAACGGCTCGACACCGCCGACATAGGTGAGGAAAATCGCCTCCAGCGGATAAAAGCGACCAAAAATCCAGATCGTCGAAATCGTCGTCAGCAAAAGCGACCAGACCAGAGGCATGCCCATGAGGGCCAGAGCAAAAAACAGAACGCAGATGACAACGAGGACCACGGGCCATTACTCCATGGCTGTTTCAATGGCAGCTTCACCCCGTACAAGCAGGGAAAGATCATAGGCAACGTAGATGGCTGTCAGTGCTGAACCAGCTGGCATAGCGAGATACTGCAAGCCGACAGGCCAGTAGAGCACGCTCATCTGCTGGTCCATGTTGCGGTCAACGATCAGCATTCCGCGCCAGACCAGAAGCCCCAGCAACAGCAGCACGCCGGTGCGTGTGGCAACTTCGAGCACGCGGCGCAGGCGAGGGTGCGCCGCCTCAACCAGTTCGGAAATGCGCATGTGCGCTCCGCGACGCGCGGCGGCGGCAGCACCGATGAAGGTCGCCCAGACAAGGCAGAATTCACCGAATTCAGTGTTCCAGGCAATATCGACGTTCAAAATCCCCCGCGCCAGCACATTGGTGAACATGATGACGATGAGTGCGGTCGCAAGACCAACCAGAATGATGTCGATCAGATCTCCCAGAACCCGCAAGGGTGCAGGTTCGGGGAGTGTAGGGCGATAAAGAAAACCAGACACAAGCGCCTTGCCCTGGCTGATCAGTTCGACGGGGTCGATTTGCGGATGGCATCAGCCGACGCCAGCATGGCGTCGACGTCTGCCGCACCGAAAGCGTCCTTCGCCTTCTGGTAGACCGGCTGAACTGCCTCGCGGAACGGACCGATCGGCGGACGCGCGACCTTTGCACCTTTGGCGGTCATCTCGGCGAGCTGCTTGTCCTCGTCATCACGCACCAGTCTGCGCGACAGTGCGGACGAGTCTTTCGCGGCGCGTGATACGGCGTCGCGATCATCCGGTGACAAACGCTGCCAGGTTGCCTCTGCAATTGACAATGGCAGCGGCGAATAGACATGGCGGGTCAGCGTGATGTTGGGTGCGACCTCATAAAAGCGCAGCGAGTAGATGGTATCAGTCGGGTTTTCCTGACCGATCACAGTGCCTTGCTGGATCGCCAGATAAACCTCGGTCACCGGCAACACGATCGGCGAAAAGCCGATCGATTCCATGATCCAGCGGATCATGTCATTCGGGAAGACGCGCATTTTCTTGCCCTTGGCATCAGCCGGGCTGTTGAGCGGCTCCTTGGTCGTGAATGACCGGAAACCTGCCGCCCATGTTGACAGTATCCGGATGCCCCTTTTCGGCAGCTCGTCAAACTGGGCTTTCAGCCAGGGCGACTCGTCATAGAGCTTCCATCCCTGCTCGTAGCTGTCGACCAGAAATGGCAGACCTGCAAGATTGAGTGCCTTGTTCTGGCTGGCGTAAGTGCCGGTTGCCGTCACCGTGAAATCGATGCCGCCAAGCTGCAGTTGTTCGACCGCCTTGGGGTCGTTGGCGAGCTGGCCGGAGTGGAAAACCTGGACCTTGAGCCTGCCCTTCGAATACTCCTCGACCTTCTGTGCGAAGAGTTCTGCCGCCTTCTGGCGTGAGCCAACCGGCGTATCGGTATGGCTGAACCGCAAGGTGGTCTGCGCCAAGGCTGCAGCCGACATCGCACAAGACAAGATACCTGCGCCCAGAAGTGTCGCAAGATGGCGTTTGCTGATCATGATCCAATCCTCCCTGGTCACCGACAACATGTGTCGGCTGATCCTGTTTTCCCTGCAAGCTGCTCTTTGAGGCGGCGTTGCTGTGATCGTTGTCCAAAACAGGATTGCCTTCCCGTTTCGATCAATCTATGCATACATTAACAAACGCATTCGTCAACGCGTCTTTTCAGAGAGGAGGTCGCACCGATGTCAACAGCAAGCGCAATCGTGCCCGCTCCTTCATCTGACGCAAAGCTCACACTTGACCAACTTTCGTTCCTCGGTTCGGGCCTCAGTCGGCCAGAGTGCCTCGTGACACATCGATCTGGCCTGATCTTTGCGGCAGATTGGACCGGAACCGGCGGTGTGTCGATCATTTCAACAGACGGCACAGTCCGCCGACGTCTGGCGCGTGAGGCCGGCAAGATCTTGCGGCCCAACGGCATAGCGCTTGAGCCTGGAGGCTCGTTTCTCATCGCCCATCTTGGTGCCGATGATGGCGGCCTTTTCAGGCTCCATCCAGATGGGCGCGTCGAGGATGTCGCGTTGCACATTGCAGGCGTGGCAATCCCGCCGTCGAACTTCGCACTGGTCGATTCCCGCTCGCGCATCTGGTTGACTGTTTCGACGCGTGTCTCGCCGCGTGCCGATGATTATCGCCCTACGGCGCAAACCGGTTTTATCGCGCTGATCGAGAATGGCGTCGCGCGGATTGTGGCGGATGACCTGGGCTATGCCAACGAGTGCACGCTTTCTGCGGACGAAAAGTACCTCTTCGTCAACGAGACCTTTGCGCGCCGCCTGACGCGCTTTGATGTCGAGGACAACGGCAACCTGAGCAACCGCACCACACTGGCAACGTTCGGACCTGGCACATTTCCCGACGGCGTCGTGCTTGATGCCGATGGCGCAGCCTGGATCACCAGCATCGTGTCCAACCGGGTGTTGAAGGTCGCCAGCAATGGCACGATCTCGACCGTGCTGGAGGATGCTGACCCCCAGCATCTTGACCATGTGGAACAAGCGTTTCAGTCCGCAAGTATGGGGCGTCGGCATCTTGATGGTGTGAGAAGCAAAGTCTTGCGCAACGTCTCAAGCCTGGCATTTGGCGGAACGGGCATGCGAACTGCCTATCTCGGGTGCCTGCTGGATGACCGCATTCCCTTCTTCGAGGTATCTGCAACTGGCGTTTCACCCCGCCATTTCGATTTTGATCTTGG
>JBOFFB010000355.1:0-2347 GCA_051648385.1 Allobosea sp. | reverse complement strand
CTGAGCCGGCAGCACCTGCGCCAGCGGTGTGCGGTACAGCGTGGTGCTGGCACCCGAAAACTCGGGGCCCGCCGCCACCATCAACGCACCGCCTTCGCGCACGTATTTGACGATGTTCTCGAAATAAACCATCGGCAGGATGGAGGTGTTGGCGTAGCGATCAAAGATGATCAGGTCGAATTCCTTGATCTTGGTCTGGAACAGGTCGCGCACCGGGAAGGCAATCAGCGATAATTCGTTGATTGGGGTGCCGTCCTGCTTTTCGGGCGGACGCAGGATGGTGAAGTGCACCAGATCGATGTTGGCATCGGACTTCAGCAAGTTGCGCCACGTCCGCTCCCCGGCATGTGGCTCACCTGAAACCAGCAACACGCGCAGCTTGTCGCGCACGCCTTCGATGGTCACCACAGCGCGGTTGTTGGCGGTGGTGAGTTCGTTCGGCAGCGCATCGGCCTCGATCTCGATCAGATTCGGCCCGCCCCGATCGACCCTCACCGCAAGTTCGAGCGGCTCACCGGTACGGACCGTGCGCTCGATCAGCACTTCGCCATCGCGGCGGACGATCACGCGACTGGTGCCGCTGCCATTCTTCTCGTCGATGCGCATCCGGATGTTGACGGTCTTGCCGACAATGCCGAAACGCGGTGTGTCGAGCAGCGTGACACGGCGATCGATTTCGCTCTCGCGGCCTGTGATCAGCGCGTGCAAGGGAGCCTTCAGGCCCAACACCTGCGCAGCGGTAGGCATGTCGTGGACAATGCCATCGGTGATGAACAGCGCACCCGCCACACGCTCGGCAGGAACATCGGCAAGTGTGGCATTCAGCGCCTCGAACAACCTTGTTCCATCATTGGCCCCGTCGCCGTCGCCCACTTCGACAAAGCGCGGCTCAAGCTGCGGCATGCCGGCGAGTTGTCGTTCGAGGGCAGCGCGGGCACGTTGCGTCTGCTCGGCGCGATCGGCAAGCCGGTTCGAGCCGGAGCGGTCGATGACAATGGCGACCACGTCCTTCACCGGCTCGCGCTCCTCATGCACCAGCGAAGGATCGCCCAGTGCGAACAGCATGGCCAGCAACGCCAGCGCGCGCAGCACCCCGCGCCCACGCTGCAAGACTAGTGCAGCACCTGCCGCCGCCAGCGCAATCAGCGCAAGCCCGGCGAGCAGCCAGATCGGAACAAGGGGCGTGAAGCTGAGGGAATACATCGCTATTGGCCCAGCCGTTCGAGAAGCGCGGGCACATGCACCTGATCGGCCTTGTAGTTGCCTGTCAGCGCGTACATCACGAGGTTTATGCCGCCGCGCAAGGACAATTCGCGTTGGCGCGGGCTTGAGCCTTGCAGCGGGAACATCGCGCCGCCGCGACGATCCGTAGCCCAGGCAGCAGCCAGATCGTTCGACGTGATCACCAGCGGCGAGACGCCATCGCTGGCACGGGCCGGACCGCGCCCATCAGGTCCCGGCGGAGGCAACACCTCGACCCAGGTCTGGCCACGGTCATAGCGGCCCGGAAAACCCTCTATGAGATAGAAGGTTTTGGTCAACACATGGTCCCGTGGCACCTGCTCCAGCTCCGGCACATCGACGATGGACAGCATCTGGCGCAGGTAGTCAGCCTCGGGCGTGGTCCGGCCCGGACGGGCAGCATCGGCATCGCGTGTGTCGAAGATAACGAAACCACCGCCCTTCATGAACGCATCAAGCCGCCGCATCGTTTCTGCACCTGGCTGCGGGCGACCTGAGACGATGGGCCAATAGAGGATGGGGTAAAGCGCCATCTCGTCGCGCGAGGGATCGATGCCGACCGGCTCGCCTGGCTCCATCGCGGTGCGGGTCTGCAAAGCCGTGGTCAGCCCTTCGAGCCCTGCCTTGCTGGTGTCATCGATCCGGCGGTCGCCGGTGATGACATAGGCCAGCCTTGTGGTGGCGGCAGCAGCAATCTGCTCGCGCGGCACCGGCGCAGTGGTGTCCTGTGCCCGTGCAGGCGGCGCGATATGAGACATCAGGCCAAGCCCGAGGGCAACAAGCGCGGCAGCCGTGGCCGCACGGGCGCGGGCCAGCATCTTCAGCCGTCCGCCAAGCCACAGCGTCGCCAGTGTGTCAGCGGCCAGCAGCAGCAGCGCCAGCACAAGCAGCGGCGGGCGCAAATCGCGCGCCTTGGGCGCTTCGATGGCACGCGTGATGATACCCGCGTTGGCAAAATCGATCACTGAAGGCCTATCCCCGGTCTTGAGTGTGTTGATGGCAAGTGTTGCGCCACGAGGGCCATAAAACCCCGGCGGATGCGGATGCACGGCCCTGTCGGAATAGGTCCGTGGCACGGGGCGGGCGGTGGCGGGCGGCGCGCGGA
>JBOFFB010000354.1:0-2696 GCA_051648385.1 Allobosea sp. | reverse complement strand
TATCCTCGATCATGCCGATATCGCCGTTATAGACGTCCTTGTCGTAGTCGTTCTCGATCTGCATGACCTTTTCACCGGGGGCGAAGGTCCATCCGAAGCGCTCCACGCGCTTTTCGCCGGCAGGGTTCAGTGCGGCCTGCAATTCGATGTTCAGCGAGCGGGCACCGACGCCGCCGCGGTTCATCGGGCAGAGCACCTGAATGTCCTTGATCGGATCGAAGCCGAACCGGCGTGGGATGCGCTTGGCGACCAGCTCGACAATGCGCAGCACGGCCTGTTCTGGGTCCGCGGCTGAGACGAAGTAGAAATCCGCATCACCGTCGGGTTTTCCGAGATCAGGCATCTGCCCGGCATTGATGGCATGCGCCGTGGTGATGATCTTGCTCTGTGCGGCCTGGCGAAACACTTCGGTAAGGCGCATGACCGGCACGGCGCCTGAGCCGATGATGTCGGCCAGCACCTGGCCGGGGCCCACGGAGGGCAGCTGGTCGATGTCGCCCACAATCAAGAGTGCCGCGGCACTCGGCACCGCCTTCAGCAGCGACTGCATCAACGAAACATCGACCATCGATGTCTCATCAATGACAAGCAGCTCGCAATCGAGCGGGTTGTCGTCGTTGCGCTTAAAGCCGAAGGCCTTCGGGTCGAATTCCAGCAGCCGATGGATGGTTTTGGCCTCCATGCCCGTGGCTTCCGTCATGCGCTTGGCAGCGCGGCCTGTGGGCGCGCAGAGCAGGAGTTTCACGGCTTTCGCGGCCAGAATGCGCAGGATTGAATTCACAATCGTGGTCTTGCCGACGCCGGGACCGCCAGTGATCACCATGACCTTCGAGCGCAGTGCCAAGCGGATCGCCTCGGCCTGGCTGGGGGCCAGTGTCAGTCCGGTTTTTTGCTCGATCCAGGGCAGGGCCTTGCCGGCATCGATCTCTGGCCAAGGCAGGGTGCCTGCGCGGATGCGCCGTACGTGCTCGGCAATGCTCCGCTCTGCAAGGTACAACCCGGTCAGAAAGATGCAGTCCGCCTCGCCCACGCGATCCGCTTTGACGGTCTCCTCGGCCAGTTCTTCTTGCAGCGCGCCCTCAATCAGGGGCGCAGGGACCTCAAGGAGCTTTTCTGCCAGCCCGATCAGTTCCGCCCGAGGCAGGCCGCAATGGCCATTGCCCATGGCCTCGGTCAGCGCAAAAGAAATCCCCGCCCGCACCCGGATCATCGCTGTCTTCTCGATGCCCAACTTCTCTGCGATCGTGTCGGCGGTGCGAAACCCGATGCCCCGGATGTCCTTGGCCAGCCGGTAGGGGTTCTCGCTCATCACCTGAACGGCGTCTGTGCCGTAAGTCTTGAAGATGCGCACCGCGCGCGCTGTGCCGACACCGTGCTGATGCAGGAACACCATGATCTCGCGGATGACCTTCTGATCGGCCCAACCTGCAGTGATCTTCTCGGCCCGTTTGGGACCGATGCCTGCGACATCACGCAGGCGCTCGGGCGTCGCCTCAATGATGTCGAACACATCCTTGCCGAACATCTTGACCAGACGTTTGGCGTAAACTGGCCCTATCCCGCGGATCATGCCCGAGCCGAGGTATTTTTCGATACCGTCGTTGGTTGAGGGCGCTGAGGTCTTCAGGAAATGCGCCTTGAACTGCAGGCCGTGATTGCGATCGTTCAGCCAGACCCCGGATGCTGTGATCCATTCGCCGGCGGAGATCATCGCAGCATGTCCGATCGTGGTCACCATATCCCGATGGCCCCGCGCCTTCACTCGCAGCACACAGAAGCCACTTTCCTGACTGTGGAAAGTCACCCGCTCCACCAAACCGGCCAAAACCTCTGTGGTGCTGTCGTTCTGCGGCTTCATGGATTAAGCACGCCACTGCGCCAGTCTTAGAACCGGCAGAAAACTGAGGCAGTGTGTGAGGGTGGGTCGCAGCAAGAACGGTTCCATCTTTAGTTTTGAACAATGGCGACCTGCGCCGTATTCCTTTTGACATGCCGACCGTCTCGGGTCGAGATGCAACGGTTACCCCCAGGCTGTGCAGTCGAGGACAATATGCGTTTCCAACGAAATATGGTTGCTGACGAAGATGCTGGCTGAAGCTACAGTGCCCCATGACCTTTGCCTTTTACGACCTTGAGACCACCGGTATCTCGCCTGCCTTCGATCAGCCCCTGCAATTTGCTGCCATTCTGACGGATGACGCATTCGGGGAGATCGAGCGGGTTAATCTGCGCTGCCGCATTGCGCCGCATATCATCCCCTCACCTTGGGCGCTGGCGGTCACGGGCGTGCGCCCTGCACAGTTGCTGGATCCGACATTGCCGACGCTGTTTAAATTCATGCAAGAGATCAGCGCGTTGATTGATCGCTGGTCACCCGCGATCTGGACCGGGTTCAACAGCATTCGCTTTGACAAGGAAATGCTGCGCCAGGCCTTCTACCAGAACCTGCAGCCGGACATTTTTGCCACCCAGTTCAACGGCAGCACGCGCCTTGATGTGCTGACATCGCTTTATACGGTCTGGTATCCGCACAGCGGACCGTCGATCATGCATCGGCGAACGGCCCGACGCCGGATAAGCGCCAGTCGCAACGCGACCGGCATAAGGTGAGGATGATAGGCCTGTCCGGCCGAGACTGACAGCGATTATTTGGGTGGGGTTCACCAAAGCGGCCACTCGGGGTGTGCCGGAGATAT
>JBOFFB010000353.1:0-2878 GCA_051648385.1 Allobosea sp. | reverse complement strand
ACCTCATATCGGCGCTGTCATGCATCCGGGCTTTTTTCGTCATCGCCGCCAGTTCCACGTTCACGCTGAAAGGAAAGGCCATCGACCTTGCCGATGTCGGTCGGCAACTCGGCGTGCGCTACATTGTCGAGGGCGGCATTCAGCAGGCGGGCGACAGCCTGCGGATCAATGTCCAACTTGTCGAGGCGGCAACCGGGCATCTGATCTGGAGCCAGCGCTTTACCGGCCCGCTCGCCGAGATTTTCGAGTTGCAGGACAACTTGGTCGCGGCCACCGCCTCTGCCATCGAGCCGAGCGTCCTGACGGCCGAGGCGCTGCGTGCCGACAGCAAACCCACGACCAGCCTGACCGCCTATGATCTTTGTCTTCGGGCCACCCCGGCCTCGATCCGCGTGTCCGACGCCGCCGCGTTTCATCGGGCGCGCGATCTCCTGCGTCGTGCGCTCGTTCTTGATCCGCAGTACGTGCATGCCAAAGGATTGCTATGCGGACTGCATTCCGCCGCCCTCGGGGTTCGGGCAATCACCTTTGCTGAAGCGCGGTCCTGCCTTCCGCTGGCCGAGGATATCCTAAAGGACGACCGGATCACCAATCCTCAGGCTTTGGCTGATGCAGGCTTTGCCTTGGCCTATTTCGGCGATCAGCAGCAGCGCGGGGTCAGCGCATTGCGCCGCGCGCTGGCACTCAACCCGAACTCCTTCATGGTACTGACCTTGTCGGGCTGGGTGCATAGATATGTCGGCGAGATTGCCACCGCCGAAGAGCATCTCCTTCGCGCAATCCGCCTGAACCCCATCGACCCCAACATCGGTACGGCCCGGTCCGGCCTTGCCCATCTGATGCACATGCGCGGTGACTATGAGGCGGCGATCCGGATGCTGGAGCGCGCCCTCGCAGACGAGCCGGGCTTGTTTCCCGCACGTCTGGGATTGGTTGTCACCTGCTGGAAGACCGGTCGCATCGCAGAAGCCCTCCGCCATGGCGAAGCCTTGCGCGCCTTGGCACCCGGCATATCCGTCTCGGGTTACTTGCGAGACATGCCTGACAAGATACCGGCATGGCGCCAGGATGTCGAAGATGCCCTGCGGGCGGTGGGAGTGCCGGAATGACCCGCGACCCTGCACAGACGGTCACCATCCTGCCCGCCGAGCGTGCGGTGCAGATCGACGGAGAGACCCGGCAGATTGGTGCACGGGCCTTTGACGTGCTGGCCTATCTTGACGCGCATTCCGGCCGGGTGGTGACCAAGGCGGAACTGTTGGAGCATGTCTGGGCCGATCTCAATGTCGAGGAAAGCAACCTGACCGTCCAGATCGCCGCGCTGCGCAAGTTGATCGGGGCGCGTGCCATCGCGACGGTGCCGGGGGTGGGCTATCAGTTGACCCTTTCCACCAAAGCCCCGGCAGAACCGGCAAAGGCCCTGCCGCTACCGGACAAACCCTCGCTTGCGGTGCTGCCCTTCGCCAACCTGACGGGCGATGCGGGCAAGGAATATCTGGTGGACGGGATCGTGGCCGATCTGATCGCCGCACTGTCGCGCATCCCGGCCTTTTTCGTCATTGCCGCGTCCTCGACCTTCACGCTGAAAGGCCGCTCTGTCGATCTGGCCGAGGTCGGGCGGCAACTCGGGGTGCGCTACATTCTTGAGGGCAGCATCCAGCAGGCGGTCGACCGGCTGCGCATCAATACGCAACTGGTCGAGGCAGAAAGCGGCCGGATGATCTGGTCGAACCGGTTTTCCGGCACGCTGGCCGAGATTTTCGACTTGCAGGACGCGGTCACCGAACAGGTCGCCGCCGCCATCGAGCCGAACGTGATCCTCGCCGAATCGCGTCGCGCCAGTGCCAAACCCACAGGCGACCTTACTGCCTACGATCTGTGCCTGCAGGCGCAGCCCATGGCACATCGCTTGCCGGATTTCGCCAGTTTCGTCGCCGCGCGGGCGCTCCTGGAGCGGGCGTTGGCGCTCGACCCCGGCTATGCCCATGCCAAGGCGCTGATCTGTGACCTTACGACGATAGCGCGCTCGGAACGCTGGCTAAGCCTTGCAGAGGCTGCTCGCTGTCTGCCATTGGCCGAGGAAGTGGTGGCCGACCACCGAAATGATGCGATGGCCCTTGCCTTCGCCGGCTTGACGATCGCCTTTCTTGATCAGCAGCACCAGAAGCGCGGTCTGCTTGTCATCCAGCAAGCCTATGCGTTGAATCCGAATTCCAGCCATGTGCTGAATGCCCTTGGCTGGGTGCACAGCTATCTGGGCGACACGGATCAGGCCATCGATCATTTCACCCGCGCGATCCGGATCAATCCGTTGGACCCGATCATCGGGCAGGTGCGCAGCGGGCTGGGGGCCACCCTGTTGCTGGCGGGCCGGCTTGAAGAGGGGGTGGCCGCGTTGGAGCAGGCCATTGCCGAAGCCCCCAACTATACTGCCAGCCTTGTGGGTCTCGCCTGGGGCTACTGGGAACTGGGGCGGACCGACGAGGCGCAGCGCCTGGGGCAACTGCTGTTGGCGCGAGAACCGGGCATGACGATCACGGCGACTCTCCGCGACACGCCCTACAAGATGCCCGATAAACAGCGCAGGCAGATCGCTTACCTGCGCGGCATCGGCATACCGGAGTGATCATCGCCGCTGCAGGAGGCGATCCACAGTGCGGCGGGCCTCTTCGCGGCGGGCCTGTGCTGCAAGAATTTCTTCAGGCGCGCGGCGCATGGCCCTGCGTTCGGCGTTCCGCGCGGTGGCTTTGGCCATAGCGCCCGAAGCGACCCGAAACAGTGCGATCAGCCGTGAGAAACCTTCGGCAATTTTCCCTGCGTTGTTGACTGGCCGCGAATGGCTGATGGAAATGTCTGTCATGGCCTGTTCCTCCGGTCC
>JBOFFB010000352.1:0-3594 GCA_051648385.1 Allobosea sp. | reverse complement strand
GCTTTCTCATCTGGCGCGATCATGCCGGCCCTTGCGCCAGCCTCGATCGACATGTTGCAGACCGTCATGCGGCCTTCCATCGACATGGCGCGGAAGGCCTCCCCGGCGTATTCGATCACCGAACCGGTGCCGCCAGCGGTACCTATTTCGCCGATGATCGCCAGCACGATGTCCTTCGGCGTTACGCCCTTGGTCAGGACGCCATCGACCTGAACCCGCATGTTCTTGGCCTTCTTCTGGATCAGCGTCTGGGTGGCAAGCACATGCTCGACCTCGGAGGTGCCGATGCCGTGTGCCAGCGCTCCGAATGCGCCGTGGGTCGAGGTGTGGCTGTCACCGCAGACGATGGTGGTGCCCGGCAGCGTGAAGCCCTGCTCCGGTCCCACAACGTGGACAATGCCCTGGCGCTTGTCGAGTTCGTTGAAATATTCCACGCCGAACTCGGCGGCATTCCTGGCCAGCGTCTCGACCTGGATGCGGCTTTCCTCTTCCACGATGCCCTTCGAGCGATCCGTCGTCGGCACGTTGTGGTCGACCACGGCTAGCGTCTTCTCAGGCGCGCGGACCTTGCGGCCTGTCAGGCGCAGCCCCTCGAAAGCCTGAGGGCTGGTGACTTCGTGCACGAGATGGCGGTCGATGTAGAGCAGCGCCGTGCCGTCAGGCTGCTCGTGCACGAGGTGATCATCCCAGATCTTGTCGTAAAGCGTGCGCGGCTTGTTATCCTGCGTGCGCGGCTTGTCCTGCGTGCGCGGCTTGGCGTTTGCCATGGTCATGTCCCCGATCAAAAATGGGCAGCGATGTTGCGCGTTCTTTAGCCGGTGGACGCAGCGCGGGGAAGTGGGCAAAGCCGATCACCTGGATGTGATCCGTCAACGCGTAATGAAACCTCATGCGGATGCGAACACGCATGGCAGCCACAAGGAGATTGCCATGTCGTTTTCCATCCACCGTCCATCGATCAGCCGTTTGGTTGCGCTTGCTATTGTTGCTGCAGCAACCTTGACGCAGCCTGCCTCCGCAGAACTCCTGCGCAAGGAGAGCGCCCAACCGGTGAAGGTCACAATCGACCGGCTTGAAGCCATCCTCAAGGAGCGCGGCTTCACGATCTTTGCACGTGTCGACCACGCCGCCGGGGCAAAGTCCGTCAATCTCGAACTGCGCCCCACGGAATTGCTGATCTTCGGCAATCCGCAAAGCGGCACGCCGATGATGCTGGCCGAACAGACCATGGGTGCGTCGTTGCCGCTGCGCGCGCTTGCCTGGCAGGATGCTGCCGGGAAAGTCTGGCTGGGATATGATGCCATCGCCGATCTGGCCACCTCGCGCGGCCTGGCCAAGGATCATCCAGTCGTGGTGCGCACCGGCGAGGTGCTGAAAGCCCTGACCGATGCGGCTGCAAAGCCATGATTGCGTGATTCACGCCTGCGTTGCCGGCACGCTGGGACTTGGCTCCCGGATGTCGGCAACCTTCGATCACTCCTTCAAAAACAAAACATCGACATTTTGTTGACAAGTCAAAATTGTCGGCTAGCTTCATGTTCCATCGGCAATGCGCGGCTCGGGAGGAGACGGCGGCATGGATGGTTTAACAGGCACGTCTGCGTCTGCGAGGCAGAGCGGCCTTGAAGCGCGGCTTGCCATCCGGCAGGGACACCACTACGGCGCGACCGCTGGCATGGCACCGGGTTTCGTGCAGGGCAACCTCGCGATTCTGCCGCGCGATCTCGCCAGCGATTTCCTGCGCTTCTGCCATCTCAACCCGAAACCTTGCCCGGTCATCGGCATGTCCGAGCCCGGCTCGGCGAATGTCCCGGCGCTTGGTGCTGATCTCGACCTGCGCACAGACCTTTCCGGATACCGTGTCTGGCGACATGGCGAACTGGTTGAGGAGTGCACCGACATTTCGCACGTCTGGCGCGATGACCTCGTTGCCTTCGTCATCGGCTGCAGCTTCTCTTTCGAAGAGGCTCTGCTGGAGGATGGCATCCCGCTCCGGCACATCGCCTGCGGTGACAACGTTGCCATGTGGCGCACCAGCATCGCCTGTTCGCCCGCCGGACCTTTTGCCGGGCCGATGGTGGTCTCGATGCGGCCGCTGAAGGCTGCCGATGCGATCCGCGCCGTCCAGATCACCTCGCGCTTTCCTGCCGTGCACGGCGCACCTGTCCACATTGGCCGCCCCGACCTGATCGGCATCACCGATATCACGAAGCCGGACTATGGCGACCCGGTTGCCATCATGGACGATGAGCTGCCAGTGTTCTGGGCCTGCGGGGTCACTCCGCAAGCCGTCATTGCCAGCATCAAGCCCCCCTTTGCCATCACCCACGCGCCCGGTTGCATGCTGGTGACGGACCGCCGAAACAGCCGGATGGCTGCTTTCTAGACCAGAAAACGAGCCCGAACGGGCCGCCTTCCATAACCCCGAGGAGAAGACCGAAATGTACGCCTTCCATCGCCTAGCCCTCGCCGCAACTGCCGCGCTCGCGGCCAGCGCAGCTTCCGCCCAGACCAAGTGGGATATGCCGACGCCCTATTCTGACGGCACCTTCCAGACCGTCAACGTCCGCGAGTTCGTCGCCGACGTGAAGACAGCCACGGCTGGCAAGATCGACATCACCGTTCACTCCAACGCCTCGCTGGTGAAGATGCCGGAGATGCGCCGCGCCGTCGCCACCGGGCAGGTCCAGATCGGCGAGTTGCTGATATCGGTGCTCTCCAACGAAGATCCGATGTTCGGCTTTGACTCTGTCCCGGGCCTCGCCACCTCCTATGCCGACGCTCGCAAGATGTATGGCGCGGCTAAATCGGCGCTTGAAGCGCGCCTCGACAAGGCCGGCCTCGTGATGCTCTATTCGGTCGCGTGGCCGCCGCAGGCGATCTACACCAAGAAGCCGATCAACGCGCTGGCAGACCTGAAGGGCACCAAGTTCCGCTCGTTCAATCCGGCCACCGCCCGCTTCGCAGAATTGATCGGCGCGTCTGCCACAACCATCCAGGTGCCGGAAATCGCGCAGGCCTTCCGCACTGGCGTGCTCGACGCGATGATCACCTCCGGTGCCACCGGTGTCGACAGCCAAGCCTGGGATTTCCTTACACATTACTACGACGTGCAGGCCTTCCTGCCTCAGAACGTGGTGATCGTGAACAAGGGCGTGTTCAGCGCCTTGCCCGCTGCCGAGCAGGCCGCGATCCGCGCCGCCTCCGCCCGCGCCGAGGAGCGTGGCTGGAAGAAATCCGAAGAGCTCAACGAAACCTACAAGAAGACGCTGGCCGAGAAGGGCATCAAGGTTCTGCCCGCAACTGATGCCATGAAGGCAGAACTCAAGAAGATTGGCGAGACCATGGCCGCCGAGTGGGCCACCCGCGCCGGTGCCGACGGCGCAGCCGTGTTGGCAGCCTTCAGGAAGTAGATTTAAGGTTGCACCAAAGCGTCATTCTCGGGCGAAGCGTAGCGCAGACCCGAGAACCCCGCTCACGACAACGGGATGGTCGGGTCAAGCCCGACCATGACGCCAAAGAGCACACCGCAACCGCCTGGGGGGCACATGCGCAGTCCATTTGATCCGATCTACAAACTGACATCGTTTCTGG
>JBOFFB010000351.1:0-2074 GCA_051648385.1 Allobosea sp. | reverse complement strand
AATACGCCCACATGCCGCCCGCGACGCCGGCGTAGAACGACGACAGTGCGAACGAGAGCAGCTTGTATCTCAAGAGCGGAATGCCGAGCACTTCGGCGGAAATATCGCGATCGCGGATTGCGATAAAGGCGCGGCCGATCCGGGTCCGGAACAGGTTGGCCGCGGCGAATACGGCGAGCGCCGTCAACGGTATGAACAGCCAATAAAGCTGGAACGGACGCGCCAGATCGTAACCGAACAGCCGCGCAGGTGGCATGCTCAGCCCTTGCGTACCGCCAAGGAATGCAGGGCCATTGGCAAATATGAAGTGCAGTATGAAGGATGCGGCAATGGTCGCGATGGCGAGATAAAGGCCCTTCACGCGCAAACTCGGCACGCCGACAACAAGACCGACGGCGGCGGAAACAAATCCCGCGACAACGAGATTAATGAAGAACGGCGTACCGATCCGGATTTCCAGAATAGCGACAGTGTATGCGCCGACGGACATGAAGGCCGCTTGGCCCAGGCTGACGAGGCCGGTATAGCCGGTGAGAATGTTCAGGCCGGTCGTGCTGACAATGTGGATCGCCACCAGACAGGCGAGATAAATCCAGTACTGATCCACGAAGAATGGAAACAGCACCAGCGCCGCGAGCAGCGCGACCATCATTAGACGCTGCACGTTGGTATCGAGCAGCGATTCCGCCTGGGCGTAAGTTTCGTGTACCGCGCCGATCCGCATCAGAGTCGCTCAATTTCAACTGTGCCGAACAACCCGTAAGGACGGATCATCAAGGCAACCACCAGAATGCTGAAAGTGACGAGCAGCTTGTATTCGCCGCCCATGTAGGTTCCGACCAGCGCTTCAACGACACCAATCGCGAGGCCAGCGACAAGCGCACCAGCGATCGAATCCAGACCGCCTACAATGACAGCGACCAGCACCGAGAGGCCGAACACGCCCATGTTTGGTGAGATGCCGCCGATCGAGCCAATAAGAATACCCGACCCGGCTGCCGCCATCCCTGCGACAATCCACGACACCGAGAACACCGCTGGAACGTTAATGCCGCAGGAGAGCGCCGCGCCTTGATCCGTTGCCGTCGCGCGGAGCGCAACGCCACCTCGCCATGTCCGGAAGACCAAAAGAAATACAGCGATCAGGATAGAAGCAATCGCAAAACACACGGCGATCTTCGGCGAGACATAAGCATCGCCGATGAAGATCGGCTTGGATGGCAGGAAACTGGGCAGCGTCCTCGGATCGCCACCCCAGATGAACTCGACAAAACCGATTAGCACCGAGCTCAGACCGACCGTAACCATGAACACCGAAATCGGGCTCTCGCCGAGCATCGGACGGATCAGGACGCGCTCGAAGACGCCGCCAAGAATGCCCCCACCCACCAATGTCAGGATAACAGCGAGCCAAATCGGGAGCGTCAGGGAAATCGTTAGACCGAAGAAAAAGTAAGCACCGAGCATCAGCATTTCGCCGACGGCGAGATTGATCACCTTCGTCGCCTTGTAGATCAACACGAAGGCAATGCCGGTCAGCGCAAGCAATGCGCCCGACCCCAATCCCGACAGCACCACCTCGAAGAGAAACAGCCAATCCATCACGCTGCCCTCTCGCCTGCGATCCGACGCGACAGATCGCCGACGTCCCCCGAACCGAGATAGGCCGCAATCACGTTCGGGTTGTTCTGGATTTCTGCGGGCTTTCCGGCCGCGATCACCTGCCCGAAATTCAGCACGACGACATGGTCGGAAATGTCCATCACCAGACCCATGTCGTGTTCGACCATCAGAATGGTGACGCCCCACTCCTCCTTCACATCGAGGATGAAGCGCGCCATGTCTTCAGTCTCTTCGCGGTTCATGCCCGCCACCGGCTCATCGAGCATCAGCAGGCGTGGCTGCATCGCCAACGCACGGGCCAACTCGACCCGCTTGCGCAGACCATAGGAGAGCGACGCGACCGGCTGGTCACGAATATGTTCCATCTCAAGAAAATTGAGAACCCGTTGCTCGATCTCGGACCGCAGCGCAAGCTCCTCGCGCCGCGCGCGGCCGAAGTACCACAACGCAT
>JBOFFB010000350.1:0-1937 GCA_051648385.1 Allobosea sp. | reverse complement strand
TTCTCACTGTACGGCGGCGTCAGCGCCAGCACCTCGCGGAGTGATGTCACGCCCTGGTCATCAATGACGCTCGACAGCTGGAATATCGGTTTCAATGCCGATGTCATTCAGCAGGACAGCAAGACGGTGACGGTGATTTCGACCCTCACGCGGTCGATCACCAGCGCGCCGGGGCTGGGCTCGACATCCAATCAGACGGTGGTCGAACTCGACTACGGCTTCGATGAAGATCAGACCCGGGGTCTGCTGTTCGGGACGCGGCTGACCGCCGTCTGGGTGGATTCGGGTCTTGCCAAGGTCGAGCCGGCCTTCGTCGGATACGTCGGCGGTTATTATCAGTGGCCGAACAACTGGAAGGTATCCGCGCGGATGGGCGTCCAGTCCTTCGGCGGTGCTCAGATCGCCGGTGGTCTCATCAGGGCCAAGGCGTTTACCCAGCCGTTGCTCCGGTTCGATCTCGATCGGGTGGACGACAATGGCAACCGGCTGTTTGGCGCTGCGATTGAGGTTGGCTGGACGCCCGAGCCGCTGGTGCAACTGACATTGCGGACACCGCTTTATGCGATCCGGAATTGAGTTGTGAATGAGGGATCAGGAGGGAGCGAACATGGAAATCCATGGACAAAAACAGCGCCTCGATGTGAAGGGCTCGGACGTTTCGGGCTCAAACTTCGAGGACGTCAACATGTCGGGCTGCACCATGCACGACATCAATCTCAGCGGGCTGCGGATCGACTACACCAACCTGGCGGGCCTGCACATCAATAACGCCAACATGTCCGGGGCCTGCCTCACGGACTGCCGGATCGAGGGCATGACCATCAACGGGATCAAGGTCGAGGACATGCTGGCCGCTTATGAGAAGCAGAAATAGGCGGCTCCCGACCCCTTCGACTTTGGGCTAAGCCCTCTCAAAACGATGGAACTTTACCGAACCGGCGGCGTTTGGCCCTGTTGGCACGGGGTTATATTGAATGGCCTTTGAGAATACCGCCTTGCAGACATCGAACCGGTTCGACGATTCCCTGACCCCGGATGGGCGTTACCGGCTTCTGGTCGAGGCAGTCACCGATTACGCGATCTACATGCTCGACCCGGAAGGGCGGATCACGAGCTGGAATCCCGGTGCCCAGCGCTTCAAGGGCTACGCGGCCGACGAGATCATCGGACAACATTTCTCGCAGTTCTATGGCGAAGAGGATCGCAGGACAGGACTTCCAGCGCGCGCGCTGGAAATTTCCGCCCGCGAAGGCAAGTTCGAGAGCGAAGGCTGGCGCATCCGCAAGGACGGCAGCCGGTTCTGGGCTCATGTGGTGATCGATCCGATCCGTTCGCCTGACGGTCGCCTCGTTGGCTATGCCAAGATCACGCGTGATCTCACCGAGCGCAAGGCGGCCGAACACGCTCTGCGGCTGAAGGAAGAACAGTTCCGGATGCTGGTGCAGAGCGTGACCGATTACGCCCTCTATATGATCGATGCTGACGGGCACGTCAGCAGCTGGAATCAGGGCGCGGAACGCATCAAGCAGTATCGTGCCGACGAAATCATCGGCCAGCACTTCTCGAGATTTTACACCGAAGTCGACCGGCGGAAGGGCGATCCGCAGAATGCGCTTGCCATCGCGCGGCGCGAAGGACGCTTCGAGAAAGAAGGCTGGCGTGTGCGCAAGGACGGCACCCAGTTCTGGGCCCACGTCGTGATTGACCCGATCCACGATGAAGCCGGCGCCATCATCGGTTTTGCCAAGATCACGCGCGACATTACCGAGCGCAGGGATACGCAGAAGGCTCTCGATCAGGCGCGCGAAGCGCTGGCTCATTCGCAAAAAATGGATGCCATCGGACAATTGACCGGCGGCATCGCGCACGATTTCAACAACCTGCTGATGGTCATCCTCGGAAGTCTCGAACTTGCCGGCAGGCGGCTGCCGGACGAT
>JBOFFB010000349.1:0-11710 GCA_051648385.1 Allobosea sp. | reverse complement strand
GAGCACGCGCCACTCGCCCGGCTCGGTCAGCACGATCTGCGAGGGTGTGTGGCGGGTAATGGCGCGTTCTATTTCGCCGGCAAATGAACCGGTATTGTTGTTATCACTGAGCTTGACGTAGTCGACATGAATACCTTCCGCCCTCAGTTCATCCGCAAAGTGTCGCATGGCTGACAAGACCAGTACGATCTTCTGCTTGTGATGAGGCACATAGGTTGTTTCATCGTGCACCTCGGCCATCAGCACGACGTCGCGTGCCTTGTCGATATCTTGCAAGGACGCGAGATCGCGTGTCAGTTGATCGCCAAGAACGAGCCGCAAGCTGGTCATGCGCTGGCTTTCAGTCGGCGCGCACGGCGCAGGTCATCCTTGCAGCGGTCAGAGCAGGTTTTTACCTCATCCCAGACGCGTTCCCACTTCTTGCGCCAGGCAAATGGCCGACCGCAGGCCTCGCAAGGCTTTTGCGGCAGGTCGCCTTTGCGGACCATCTTGGCCATGGTTCAGCCCTTCGTGCGCAGCATGGAGCGGCCGCCATCGACACCGATGATCTGGCCCGTGACCCACCCTGCATCCGCCGACATGAGGAATGCGCCCATGGCCGCAATATCGTCCGCCTCGCCCAGCCGCTGCATCGCGTGCATCTGACCGATCGCCGTCGCCATCTGATCGTTGCCGGTGAGAGCCTTCGCCATGGGCGTGCGGGTGAGGGAGGGTGCAATGCAGTTCACCCGGATTTTTGGTGCAAGCTCCGCCGCAAGAGCCACAGTCAGCCCTTCGACCGCACCCTTGGCCATGGCAACCGAGGCATGTGCCGTGAAACCCTGCGCCACTGCAACAGTCGAGAACAGCAGCACGGACGCGGTGCCCTCTGATGCTTTCAGCGCTGGCAAGGCGGCCTGCACGGCACGAACCGCCCCAAGCGCATTCAGACGAAAATCATTCTCGAAATCAGCGTCATTCAGCCGCGTCACGGGCTTCAGATTGATCGAGCCGACGGCATAGGCCAGCCCGGAGACCATCGGTCCCGCAGCCTCGATAGCCGTTTTCAGTGCATCGCCGTCCAGCACGTCTGCCACCGCGCTGCTTGCGCCAAGCTCGCTTGAGATGGCGGCCAGCTTGCCCGCGTCGCGCCCGACTAGGTGGACCCGCCCGCCCACCGCGACCATGCGCCGCGCGAGAGCAGAGCCAACGCCACCAGCGCCGCCAACGATGATTGTGATATCCGACATGGGAGAATCTTTCGTGAACGCGAAATGGATCTGCTGAAGCTTACGGAGGTTAAGCGCGAATGGTTCAAGTGGTATGGTTCAAGCGTGACCTCAGGACGCAGGACCATCGCCCCTTGGCGGAAGCGGCTAAACATGGGCCTGTGCTGCCGCTTTACGTTGTCGAGCCGGACTATTGGCGTTTGCCCGACACGTCGGCACGCCAGTTCAGGTTTCTCAGCGGTGCGCTGGCCGACCTTGATGCGAGCCTCGCGCTCATCCGTTGCGGGCTCGTCATTCGTACCGGCGACGTGATCGAGGTTCTGCAAAGCATACACGCCAGACACGGTATCGACGCGATCTGGTCGCACGAGGAAACTGGCAATGGCTGGACTTTTGCCCGCGACCGCCGCGTGGCTGCGTTCTGCCGCGAGGCTGATGTCGCCTGGCATGAGTTTGCGCAGTTTGGCGTCAAGCGCGGCAGATTGAACCGTGATCGTTGGGCTGCCCATTTCGAGAAGGTCATGGCCGAGCCGTTGACGCCGCGCCCGGTCACGATCAAGCCAATCCGTGACATCGTCAGCGAAACGATACCGGAAACCGCCGCGATTGGTCTTGCCGATGACGCTCTCACCTGGCTTCAGCCATCGGGTCGCGCTGCCGCAAAAGCTTTGATGGACAGCTTCTACGGCGGGCGTGGACGCGGGTATCAACGCGAGATGTCGAGCCCGCTGACCGCCCCTGACAGTTGCTCGCGCCTGTCTGCCCATCTTTCGGTCGGAACTGTTTCCATGCGGGAAGCAGTGCAGCGCGCCTATCGCGAGCGGAAACAGGCCACCGATGTGCCCACCGAGCAGCGTGCCATTCCGCTGAAAGCGATCGATGCGCTGGTGGCCCGTCTGCATTGGCATTGCCATTTCATCCAGAAGCTTGAGAGCGAGCCACAGATCGAGGTTCGCGCGGTGCATCGCGGGTTTGAAGCTGCCCGCATTGTCACGCCGTCTGACGATCCGTTGCTGCGTGCCTGGGCCGAGGGGCGCACGGGATTGCCTTTCGTCGATGCGTGCATGCGCTCGCTGATCGCCACTGGCTGGATCAATTTTCGCATGCGCGCGATGCTGCAATCATTTGCCAGCTATCATCTAGCGCTCGACTGGCGCGCTTCCGGCGAAGTGTTGGCGCGGCTTTTCACTGACTATGAGCCCGGTATCCACTGGCCGCAGGTCCAGATGCAGTCCGGTCAGACGGGCATCAACACACCGCGCATCTACAATCCAGTGAAGCAGTCGCTTGATCAGGATCCAGATGGCGTCTTCATCCGGCGTTGGTTGCCGGAATTGGCGTGCTTGCCCATCGCCGCGTTGCACACGCCATGGAAGCTGGATGCCGATACGCTGCGGGCGGCAGGCGTGGTCCTCGGCGAAACCTACCCTGCACCCGTGATCAACCATGTCGACGCGGCCCGCGCTGCCCGCGACCGGCTCACCACGGTGCGCCGCGATGCCGGCTTTCGGCAGACGGCAAAGGCGGTCTATGTCAAGCATGGGTCGCGCAAACGCCAGCAAGGCGATGACAACCCGGCAAAGGCGCGCGCGATCAAGGCTGAAAAGCTGACTGCAACGAAAAAGCAGCTGAGCTTTGATCTGTGAAGCGCCGGGTCTTGGGCGGGCGTTCAGCGAGCCCTGCGGATTGAAGTTGGCAAGCCCAAATCCGCACACGAGCTTTTGTGATGTTCACGATCACCTTTCATCCGTCATAGGTGATCACCCGCCTTGCTTGCGCCATGGTGAGACATCTACCCTAGCCATATCCGAGGCGACTTGCTGGAGAATGCTGTGATGACACTATCCATTCGTTCAGGCGTTGCTGCGTGTTTTGGTGTTGCGGCTTATCTCGCAGCGGCATCGCCAGCAGAAGCGATGAACTTCTCGCTCAATTCGATCTCTGATCCGGCCTGCGGCAACGCATGCCCGAAGATCATCGTCGCGTCGGGCGAGATACAGCTCGACTCGGACGACAAATTCATTCGCTTCATCAAGGCGGAGGTTTTTCCGCAGAAGATCACCAGTGTGGTGTTGATGTCCTCGCCGGGCGGCAACCTCGTAGGCTCGCTCAAGCTCGGCGTTGTGATCAGGCAACTCGGATTTTCGGTCATGGTGGGGCAGGTCAGCGGCGGCAGCTTCATGTCCGCGCGCTGCTTTTCAGCCTGCGCCTACACACTTGCCGGCGGACGAGGCCGGATCGTGCCAGAGGGCAGTCAGGTTGGTGTCCACAAGGCCTGGACCAATGAGCGCCCCATGCGGGACATCGTCGGCAGCGGCACGATCGGAGCGCGGGTTTCGGTCGAAGGCTACACCCCGGTCGTCGAACGATATCTCAAGCTGATGGGCGTCTCACAGCAGTTGATGGCGTTGGCCGACGCCACTCCAAGCAGCGACATCCGAATTCTGAGCCGTTCCGAACTGGCAAGCCTGCGAATGATGACAAGCGCGAGGCCTCAGAAAAAACGGCGCGGAGGGGGTTGAATGTCTGATGCCCGCTTGACCGGACCGGAGCTTGTTCCCATGGTCATCGCCGGTTTGAGCGAGGTGAATCATGCGCGTGGCAAGATGGCTGGGAAGTCTGGTGTTGGCGTTTATGGCGACTGTTTCGACAGCTGAAGCCATCACGCCAGCTGAAAATCGATTTGCACGCTATGCTGCGCTGCCGCTTCCGCACTGTGGTTCACCGGATGTGCTGGGCTATGTGACAAGCTTCTTTGACTCACGCGAGGCGATCTACTGGAATTCGCAGATCAGGATCAGCGGCGTTGATCGCATCAGGGAAACCGGCGTGCGCCCGTGGGGGCCGAATTATGTGCCGCGCCGGTTCTGCACTGCGCGCGTGCACACATCTGATGGCAAGCTGCGCCGGGCAAACTACTTCGTGCGCGAAAGCATCGGAATATTCGGCAATACCTGGGAAGTCATCTGGTGTGTGACAGGCACGGACCGTCACCGGACCTACGCGCCGAACTGCGAACAGGCAACTGCGTGGTGACGGTTGTGCTGCTCGTTAGAACAATGCTTGCGGCCCTGCTGAGCATGTTGATGATCAGCGCCGTGACGGCACAGGATCGTGTCAGCCGTGGTGGCGCACCTGGCGAGTTTGATTTCTATGTCCTCGCCTTGTCCTGGTCGCCGGGTTTTTGCACACTGGAAGGCGATGGCAAGAGCCGTGACCAATGCCGCTCGGGCTCCGGCCTTGGCTTTGTGGTGCACGGCCTCTGGCCGCAGAACGAGCGCGGCTATCCCACCGATTGCGGTCCCGCCGGGCGCACACCGTCCCGGCAATCGATGGAGATCGCAAAGCAGGTCTATCCGGAGGAAGGCCTCGCGCGCCATCAGTGGCGCAAGCATGGCGTATGTGCCGGCTCAAGCCCGACCGACTACTTCAATGACGTCAAGCGCGCTCGCGCGGCCGTTGTCATCCCGGCCCAGTTCAAGGCGGTCGACCGCACCCAGACATGGGCACCGACTGATCTGGAACGAGCCTTTGTCGCTGCAAATCCCGGTCTGCGCGCCGACATGATGTCGGTGGCCTGCCGCCGCAGCGAATTGCAGGAAGTACGCATCTGCTTCACCAAGGATTTGCGCTCGTTCCGCGCCTGCCAGGAAGTCGACCGCGGCGGTTGCCGCACGCGCGAGATCAGCGTGCAGCCTGTTCGCTGATCTCGCGGCGTTGGGGCGCAGCTTGTGAACTATCGTCACGCCTTCCATGCCGGCAATTTTGCCGACGTTCTGAAGCATGCGACGCTCGCGTGGATCATCAGTTATCTGCAACAGAAACCTGGTCCGATCCGCATTATCGAAACCCATGCCGGGGCAGGGCTCTATGACCTGTCTGCTTCCGCCGCCGCCCGCACGGGCGAGTGGCGCGAAGGCATCGGGCGTCTGGATGAGCCGCTTGATGTTGGTGCCGAAACTTACCTTGTGTCCTATCGCGAGGCCCTCGCTGCCTTGCGGGCCGGGCATGGTCCGCAGACATATCCCGGCTCGCCGCTGCTTTGTCAGCACATGTTGCGCGCCGATGATCGCTACATTGGCGCCGAATTGCATGGCGAAACCAACTGGCAGCTCAGCACACTGTTGAAGCGCGATTCTCGCATCAAGATCATCCTGCGCGATGGCTGGGAGGTGCTGCGCGCCAACATCCCGCCGAAAGAGCGGCGCGGTGTCGTGTTGATCGATCCGGCTTTCGAAGATGCCAATGAGTGGGAGCATCTCACCAAGGAACTGGTTGCCGCCGCACGCAAGTGGCCGACAGGCTGTTTCATCGTGTGGTATCCGCTCAAGAATCCACGTCAGGCGGATGATCTTGCGCATGACATTGCCGATGCCGGAATTGCTTCTGCCATCCGCATTGAACTGCGTGTGGATGATCTCAATACAGCCGACAAGCTTGCAGGCTGTGGTCTGGTTGTGATCAATCCGCCCTGGACCTTGCAAAACGAGGTTGAGGGGTTGCTGCCTGCGTTGGCGAAGCGTTTGGCGCGCTCATCGCGTGCAGGGTTTCGCTGCGACGTGATTGCCGGGTGAGGAATGTGCTAATCAGGCATTCCTTGAGTCTTCATGATTGGCTGTCCCATGCTTACCTTGCGCTCCGCTCCCGCCTCGCCCTACGGCCGAAAGGTCAAGATCTGCGCCTCCCTGCTGGGGCTCACCGATCAGATCAAGATCGTGGAAGCCGACACCAACAATCCGGATGACCCACTGCGGGCGCAGAACCCGCTGGGCAAGATCCCGACACTGGTGCTGGAAGACGGCACCACGATGTTCGATTCCCGCGTCATCGTCGAATACCTCGACCATCTCGCCGGCAACGGCAAGATGATCCCGCGTGGGGCAAAGCGCTTCGAGGTCTTGCGGCTTCAGGCGCTCGCCGACGGCTTGTGCGATGCCGCTCTCGTGCAGGTCTACGAAGCGCGCTGGCGGGCAGAAGATCGCCGCGATCAGAAATGGCTCGATCACCAGGCCGGCAAGGTCGAGCGTGCACTTGCCGCGCTTGAAGCCAACCCGCCCAAGCTGACCAAGCAACTGAATGTCGGCCATGTCATGACCGCTTGCGCGCTCGGCTATCTTGACCTGCGTTTTGCCGGTGCATGGCGCAAGAAGCACCCAAAGCTGCGCAAGTGGCTGGCAAAATTCGAGGAGAGGGTGCCTGCCTTCGAGGCAACGCGCGTCAAGATTTGAAGCACCGATGTGATGCCAGACAAAAAAACGGCGGCGCTATGAGCGCCGCCGTTCTGATCTGGTCGAGGCGGCTGGATCAGAACTTGTAGTTCAGACCGCCACGCACAATGGATCCCGAATTTTCGAAACGCGCCTGATAGGCCACGCCGGTCGCGGTCGCAGCGGCGTTGAGAGGGCCAGCGTTGACCGTGCGACGACCCAGATCATAGTAGAGATATTCGAGTTTTGCAGTCCAGTTGTTGGTCAGCGCATACTCTGCACCAGCACCAATTGCGTAACCGAAGCGGGTTGCATCGCTGCCGCCACCCCAAAGCGCACCCGTCCCGGTCGCCACGGCGGCTGAGTTTTTCGGGTTGCCATAGGCAAGACCACCGGTGGCATAGATCATCAGGCGCTCTGAGGCGACAAGGCCAAGACGCGCACGCAGTGTGCCAAGATAGGTAAGTTCAGAACTGGCAGATGTTGTGATGCCGCCGAGTGCCGGTCCGGTGAACGCCGAAGTCCGCTTGCCATCGACATACTGCAAGTCAGTTTCGACACCGAGGACAATGCTGCCGATCTGATAGTTGTAGCCGATCTGGGCACCGCCGATGAAGCCATCCTTGCCTGTGCGCAGTGAGCCAGGAACGTTTGCGCCAAGAGCAACGAAACCTGGAGTTCCGACAGTGGACGCCTTGTTGCTGTTGAAGCTGTAGCCGGCGTTCACACCGGCGTAAAAACCATTCCACATGAATGCGGGAGCCATGGTGATCGGCGCAGGAACAAAACCTTTGCGGGCCGGAAGGTCGGCGGCATTCGCTGCGCCAGCAGCCATCAGGCCAGCAAGAACGGCAACGCCGCCTATCGAGATTGTCTTCATTTTACACTCCATAAGGTGATTTGGGTTCGCCGGTCTCAACCGCCGACTTTGGAACAACTGCATTACATATAGCGATCACACGCCTGTTTGGCTGTGTTCCGATGACAACACCAAGCATTGTGAAGCAGGCACGAATGTGACGGAATGTGGCGGAAACAAGAAATAAGATTAATCAAAATTAATAATGACAATTATCAGAAGCGATAGTTCATACCGTCGCGCAGTACATTGTTCGTCGGCGCTACGTTAGTCGAGCCACCTACATTCAGGAATGAGGAATTCGCGTAATTATAACGCAATACTTCACCTCGAACCGAAACATTGTCTGTCAACATCAACTCTGCGCCCGCGCCGAAAACAGACCCTGTGCGCATTCGGGACGTGCTGGCCACCGGCGACTTGTATTCGTAGTTGGAGACTGCGACGCCTGCGGTCCCATAGACCATGACGCGGTCGAAACTGTAGCCGACGCGGCCGCGCATCGATCCGTTGGTGCCTTGGCGAAACTTGGTGCCGAAGCCCGTATTGCCGTTTGACGTGGCGCTGACGTCCGCTTCCACACCAGCGACGATCTTGTCGAACTGCCCGTTCACGCCGATCTGCACACCGGCATTGAAACCAGATGTGTTCGCCGACGACGCCGACCCTATCGAAGCCCCCGCATGCCCACCGACATAGACACCTTGCCAGTTGCCCGCGCGCTGCGACTGTTGCGCTTGCACCACGCCAAGGCCTGCGGCAGTCGAGATCAGGATAGTGGTGATTGCCAGATGAAAACGCACGCGACAGCTCCTGTCATGATGATTGGAGTGTTATACAATACATTCTAAACCGTAACATAGATGTAACGAAAAATTAACCAATATTATCGTTTCCATCATATTAACAGCGGTGCGGGTTCAAGGTGTACTCAATTTGCGAATACGACCGTTTTCTTCGCGTTCATGATGATGCGTCCTTCGAGGTGATAGCTCACCGCGCGTGCCAGAACCCGGCGCTCGATGTCGCGGCCCTTGCGAACGAGGTCTTCCGGCGAATCCCGATGGCTGATGCGCTCCACATCCTGTTCGATGATTGGCCCCTCATCGAGATCTGAGGTCACGTAGTGCGCAGTTGCCCCGATCAGTTTCACGCCGCGCTCGTGGGCCTGATGATACGGTTTTGCACCCTTGAAACCCGGCAGGAACGAGTGGTGGATATTGATGCATTTGCCCGAAAGCTTGGTGGCGAGCCCGTCTGACAGAACCTGCATGTACCGCGCCAGCACGACGAGTTCGGTGCCGGTGTCGCGCACCAGTTGCCATAGTTGCTGTTCCTGTTCGAGTTTGGTGTTCTTGCTGACGGGACAGTGGAAGAACGGAGTGCCGCCGAAATCGAGATGCGCGTAGGCCTCGCGAGGATGGTTCGAGACGATGCCCGTAATGTCCATGGCCAATTCGCCGATCTGCCAGCGATAGATCAGATCAGCCAGGCAATGGTCGAATTTCGAGACCCAGATCATCACCTTTCGCCGCGTGGCTTGGTCGGTGATCGACCAGTTCATCCGGTATGCTTCAGCGATGGGCCGGAACGCAGCAGCCGGTTCGCTGGCAGCGGTGTCACGCGCGGCGTCGAAAACGACGCGCATGAAGAATGTGCCGCTGGCGGCATCGTCGAATTGCTGGGCATCGAGGATGTTGTAGCCGTGCTCGAACAAGTGCGTGGAAACAGTGGCGACGATGCCGGGGCGATCACCGCACGACAGCAGCAGGACGAATGAACGGGGCAAGGCACTGTTCCAATTGAGAGACGCGGTCTTGCACCACGGCATGCCCGAAATGACAAGCCCGTCTTGCGTCTGCCTTGGTCAGCCTGTCGACATCGTCAGTGGCGGGTCGATGCCGTCCGGGATTGGGCACACGTAAGGCGTAGTGCTCGTCCTGTCAGCAAGATCGGCCTTTGCTGCTGCGATCAAGTCCGGGTCGGTCAATGCAGCGACGGCGGTAGCGGCCATCGCTTTGGCGACCTGAACCATCGCCTTGTGGGCAGCAGGTGACTTGCCTTGCGCGACGATTTGCCAGGTATGGAATGCCGTACCGATGGCGACTGTCGGCGCATGGGCCTGCACGGTGGGAACAACCCAGCTCACATCACCGATATCGGTCGAACCGATCATTGGCTTGCGCACCGTATTGGACGGCACAGTAAAATTCGCCAACGGTGCGCCCGTGTCGCGCTGCCCGATCGAGGACCACGCGGCTGCGATATCTTGCGCAGACAAGGTCCGGCGGATGTCGTCAGCGAAGGCCTTGTCGGCATCATCGAAGTGCGGTGGCCCCAGGTCTTCGAGAATGCCCTGCATCGTCGCTTCCAGCGGGGTGTTGCCAAGCATGTTCGAGACCGCGCTGATGATCTTCATCTCGACCCTGGTCTCGGTCATCAGCGCCGCGCCTTCTGCGATCTTGCGCACCCGTTCGACAAGTTCGAGCATGCCGGGCAGGTCCATCGCCCTGATCGAATAGCGCACGCGCGCATGCGCCTGGACCACGTTGGGCGCAATTCCGCCGGCATCAAGCACGGCATAGTGCACGCGCGCATCGCTCGGCATGTGCTCGCGCATATAGTTGACGCCAACACTCATCAGCTCGACCGCATCAAGCGCACTGCGCCCCAGATGCGGAAAGGCTGCGGCGTGTGCCGCACGGCCCGTGAAGATGAAGTCCGCCCTTGTGTTGGCGAGCGACAGCGGTGGCGTCACCTCCCAGAAGCTGTGCGGATGCCACGAGATCGCGATGTCCGCATCCTTGAAGGCACCGGCCCTGACCATGAAAGCCTTGGCAGCGCCACCTTCCTCGGCAGGGCAGCCATAGTAGCGCACGCGGCCGGGAGTGCCAGTGGCTGCGAGCCAGTTCTTGACGGCAGTCGCAGCGAGCAATGCAGCTGAACCAAGAAGGTTATGCCCGCAGCCATGGCCGTGCCCGTTCATCTCGATGGGTCGGTGCTCGGCAACTCCCGCTTCCTGCGACAGGCCGGGGAGGGCGTCATACTCGCCCATCAGCGCGATGACGGGCCCGCCGCTACCAGCCTCGCCGATCACGGCAGTCGGAATTCCGGCGACATTCTCGGTGATGCGGAAGCCCTGCGCACTCAGTTCAGCTTTATGCTCGGCGCAGGAACGCGCCTCGGTGTAGCAAACCTCCGGCATGCCCCAGACCCGGTCTGACAACGCGATGAAGCGTGGCTTCAGAGTATCGATTTCGCGCCAGAGCGTGCTGCGGTTGTCCATGATGACCTCAAGGGTGGGAGTGTACGTTCGTGGCATAACAGTGTGGTCTGGCTGCGAAGTCCAGCGCGAAGCGATGCACAGGACACATGGCGTCGACGCGTGCTGGCATAGACACGCCGCTCACGCGGCCCGCGTTGCCAGCCAGATCACGTGCTTGGCACCGCCCCCAGAGCCGTTCGCCCTCACGCGCTTTTCCTCACAGACAAACCCGGCATTCTTCAAGCGGCGCGCAAAGGCAACATCGGGATGTGCCGACCACACAGCCAGAATACCGCCGGATGTGAGCGCTGCCTTTGCTAGGCCAAGCCCAACCGGATCATAAAGCCCACCATTGCTGCCGGTGGTCAGCCCATCCGGACCATTGTCGACGTCAAGCAGGATCGCATCATAGGTCGCCGTAGCGTCAGCAATAGATCGGCGTACGTCGGCACTTCCGACGCTGACGCGCGGATCATCGAGGCTGGCGCCAAAAACCTCGGCCATCGGCCCACGCGCCCACGCGATCACGGCAGGCACGAGTTCAGCCACGGTGATACTTGCCTCGGACGGCAATGCGTCCAGCGCTGCGCGCAATGTGAAGCCCATCCCCAGCCCGCCAATCAGCACGCGAGGTCTGGCACGACCGATCAGTCGTTCGCAAGCAAGCCTGGCCAGCGCCTGTTCCGACCCGCTGACCCGACTGTTCATGAGTTCGTTCGAGCCGAGCATGATTGAGAACTCGCGGCCACGCTGCTTCAGCTTGAGCTCGCCGCCGCCGGGAATCTTTGCCATGTCGAGGGTGATCCAGGGGAGCATCAGATCACTTTCGATCGCTCAACGTGCCGTCCATCCGCCATCCGCCACCAGCGTCGTTCCCGTGCAGAACGATGCCTCGTCGCTGGCCAGAAACAGCATGGCGCGCGCGATCTCGATGGGCTGGCCGAGGCGCTCCATCGCCTGGCGCTGCTCGAGATTGTGACGCAGGCTGTTGGCATCCGGCGAGCGGGCGAAGATCTCCTTGAAGTAAGGGGATTCGATGGTGCCCGGCGCGACGCAGTTGATGCGGATGTTTGCCGCCACATGGTCAAGCGCCATTGCCCGCGTCAGCGCCGCCACAGCGCCTTTCGAGGCCACATAGGCTGCCCGGTCAAGGATGCCGACATTGGCAACC
>JBOFFB010000348.1:0-7842 GCA_051648385.1 Allobosea sp. | reverse complement strand
CCGGTCTACTGCACGAAGATCGCATCCAAGCTGGTGCGCACTTATACCGACCGTCATGGCCTCAAGGACCTGTCGCGCGAACTGCTCGGCATCGACATGTCGAAACAGCAGCAATCGTCGGATTGGGGCGCAGCCGAGCTCACCAAGGAGCAGCTCGCCTATGCCGCCTCTGACGTGCTGCACTTGCATGAGCTGAAGGCAAAGCTTGATGTGCTGCTGGAGCGCGAGGGCCGGAAAGATATCGCGCTGGCCTGTTTCCGGTTCCTGCCAACGAGGGCTGCTCTCGACCTGCAAGGATGGCCCGAGATGGATATTTTCGCGCATTCGTGAGGCGCTGATTGGTGCGTTGATGTTGGCATTGTGCTAACCTCAAAGCCTTACAATTGCCGCGAGGTGGTCCTATCCGCAGATCATGACCATGGCCATGACATTTGAGAAACCCGCAGCCGAACCGCGCGGTGGCGCAGCTGGTGCAATCCAGCGCGCTGCCAGCTCGGCTAAATCTTATAGGCTTGCACGGCAGCACTCTGCTTTTGTGCGGTTCTTGCGCATGGCCATTCCGGTCGGCGCAGTGGTCAGCTTCAGTGTTTTCATCGTGTTTCCATTTATCAGTCCGTTCCGGACAGGCGGTGTGTCGGTCGGCGCGATCAAGATGGACGGCACGCGCGTGACCATGGAGAATCCGCGCATGGCGGGCCATCGCAAGGACAACAGGCCTTATGAAGTGACTGCGAGCAGTGCAGTGCAGGACATCCGCGTGCCGAATGTCATCGAGCTCAACGAGATGAAGGCTCGGCTGGTCAACGCGGACAACAGTGTGCTCAACCTGACCGCGCGCAAGGCGGTTTTCAATTCCGAGAAAGAGCAGCTCCAGATGCGCGAAGACGTGCGCGTGGTGACAGAAAACGGCCAGGAAGCGCTGATGCACTCGGCCGATGTCGACTTCAAGGCCGGCACGGTCCGTTCGCGCGACGGAGTGCGGGTCCGTTTGCCGGACATGAGCGTCTCGGCCGACGAACTCGATATCGTTGACAGCGGTGGAAAGATCGCCTTCATCGGTCGCGTTACCGCTCTCATCGATGACAAGGACAGCAAGGCGTCCGCCGGGCAACAGGCTCCAGCGCAACCTTCAGCAAGGCTGACGCAGAACCCACCTGCCAGCGCCGGACAGTCTTCGACAAGATCTTCGCCACCTCCAGCGACCGCCTTGACGGTGACGGGTTCGCCACCGCGCGACGCTCGCGGAACCACCGTCATCGACCCCAATTCAGGGCGCGCAGTCGCGCGCCCGGCACCGTGACTGGATATAACTGATGCTCGTTTGCACCGCCGTGACCCGTTACCATGCCCTTAGGTTTGCCTTGGCTCTCAGGTTTGCCTTGGCTCTCAGGTTTGCCTTGGCTCTCGGGGTTGCCTGCATTGCATCCGCGTCTGGACAGGACGCAGCAGCGCAGGGACGGACGTCTGTGCCACTTGGTGGCTTCAGCGAAAATTCCAAGGATCCGATCAAGGTCGATGCAGACCGGCTTGATGTCTTTGACAAGGAAAGCCGAGCCGTGTTCGCCGGAAATGTGGTTGCTGTTCAGGGCAAGACAACCATCCGCTGCTCGAAGATGACGCTTCACTACACCAACCGCGGGCAAGGTCTTCCGGGACAAGCACAGGCCCGCGCCACGCCGGCGGCTGCGGCAAACCCAAGTGACGGCGGCATCAAGAAGCTTGAATGCGACGGACCTGTCGTCGTGACGTCAGAAGATCAGGTGGCGACTGGTGACAAGGCCGTGTTCGATCGCGAGAAAGACACGGTCATCCTGACGGGGAAGGTGGCGCTTTCAAAAGGGCAGAACGTGACAAAAGGCGAGCGCCTGCTTTACAACACCAAGACCGGTGTGGCGAACATTGACGGCGGTCGCGTGCAGGGCTTCTTTGTGCCAGGTTCGGAAGATGCCGCCACCGCGCCAAAGCCTGCCCCTCGCAGGCCCGCAGCAGGTGCCAATCCAACCAACTGATCACAATCTGACAGGCGCTTTCGAACATGGCACTGCAGTTACAGTCGCGGCAACTGAAGGCCCCACACTCTTGAAGTTTCCATTCCGCTTTAGACAGGACAAACCACCGGAGCCTGTGCGTCAGGCACCGGTGCGGGTCGCGCTGTCACACCCGAATGGTGCAGGCGGTGATCCGGCCCTGGGCATCGCGGCGTTCGATGCGCTGTTCACACAGGAACCCGAGCCCCACGCCCGGTCGAGCGCCGACAATGCCCAAGGGCAGACTGCCTCGCAAGCGCTCAATTCAGCTGGCGGCGCGGGAGTGCTGTCTGTTGTCGGGCTCAAGAAAAGCTATCGCGGGCGCACTGTGGTCAATGATGCCGGTCTCAACGTGCGCAATGGCGAGGCGGTCGGATTGCTCGGCCCAAACGGTGCCGGGAAGACCACGATCTTCTACATGATCACCGGGCTTGTCGCTGCCGATGAAGGCCGCATCACGCTCGATGGCAACGACATCACCCATTTGCCGATGTATCGCCGGGCCCGCCTTGGCATTGGCTATCTTCCGCAGGAACAGTCAATCTTTCGCGGATTGACAGTCGAAGACAACATCCGAGCCGTGCTTGAAGTGGTTGAGCCCAACAAGAAACGCCGCGAATACGAACTCGATGCCCTGCTCGACGAGTTCAACATCAAGCGCCTGCGCAAATCACCCTCGATTGCCTTGTCAGGCGGCGAGCGGAGGCGCTGCGAGATTGCCCGCTCGCTGGCGGCGAGGCCATCCTTCGTGCTGCTCGATGAGCCATTCGCTGGTATCGACCCGATTGCCGTCGGTGACATCCAGGCGCTGGTGCGGCAATTGACCGACCGGGGCATCGGTGTGCTGATCACCGACCACAACGTGCGCGAGACGCTGGGGCTGGTCGACCGCGCCTACATCATCCATTCCGGACGCGTGCTGACCGAAGGCTCGCCCGAAGAAATCATTGCCAACCCGGACGTGCGACGGGTCTATCTGGGCGAGGACTTTCGGCTCTGAGGTGAGGTGGAGCCGTCATCGACTCGTCATTGCAATGACAACCCCTGAACTCGGGGACGGGGCATTAACGACAAATCCGCAACCTGCCGGATTTCTTTGACTTCCGCGCCTGACATCATAGGTTCTTAACCGAACGCAAGTTTCATGCCGTTACATTCGGCATGTTGAAATGTCGTTCTGAAAGGGCTGACCGAGAGACATGGGCATTTCTGCCAAACTGGAGATGAGACAGGGGCAATCCCTCGTCATGACGCCGCAGCTTCTGCAGGCGATCAAGCTGCTTCAGTTGTCACATGTCGATCTGCAAGCCTTCGTCGACGCCGAAGTCGAGCGCAACCCGTTGCTGGACCGGGCAGACGGCGACGATGGTAGCGCCGCCAACAACGATACGGCTGGCGATATTGGTGAGAACAGCTCCTCCGACGGGCCTGATGGCAGTTTCGATGAACCACCGCCTCCAGACTGGTACGACGCCGAGCTATCGACCCAGCGCGGCAACCTTGAGGATGGCCCGGCAACACGCCTCGACAACGTCTTTGCCGATGAAATCCCGGTTGCAGCCCGTCATGAGGGCAGCCCGGAAGCGAGCCTGCCGATTACCGGTGGCGGCGCGGTCGGCAGCGGCGGCTCAACCAGTTTCGATGACGATCTGCCGGGGCTGGAGGAAACCCTGTCAATGGAGCTTGGCCTCCATGACTTTCTGGGCGAGCAGCTCGATGTGGCCATCACCGATCCGATGTCGCGGCTGATCGGCCGGCACATCATCGATGCCATCGACGAGGCAGGCTATCTGGCCGAGCCGCTCATTGAGATGGCGGAACGGCTCGGCGTCAGCGTCGCGCGGCTGGAAGAGCTTCTCGCGATTATCCACACGTTCGAGCCCTCCGGCATCGGTGCGCGCAACCTCACCGAATGTCTGACCATCCAGCTTCGGGAAAAGAACCGCTTCGATCCGGCCATGGCAGCGTTGCTGGCCAACCTGCCGCTGCTCGCCAAGCGCGACATGGCACAGTTGCGCAAGTTGTGCGGCGTCGATGACGAAGACCTGACCGAGATGGTCGCCGAGATCAGGCAACTCGACCCCAAGCCCGGCCGTGCCTTCGGTGGCGGCACCGCGCAGACCGTGACGCCAGATGTGATCATCCGCGCCGCGCCTGACGGCTCGTGGCTGATCGATCTCAACCCGGACACGCTGCCCCGTGTCCTCGTCAACCAGACCTACCACACCCGAGTCAGCAAAGCCGTCCGCAACGACACCGACAAGGCCTTCATCGCCGATTGCCTGCAGACCGCAAACTGGCTGACGCGCAGCCTTGAACAGCGGGCTCGCACCATCCTGAAGGTCGCCAGCGAGATCGTGCGCCAGCAGGATGCGTTCTTCGCCTATGGCGTGGAACATCTGCGCCCGCTCAACCTGAAAACGGTGGCCGATGCCATTGCCATGCACGAATCGACCGTCAGCCGGGTGACCTCGAACAAGTACCTGATCAGCCCCAGAGGCCTGTTCGAGATGAAGTATTTCTTCACGGCCTCGATCTCCAGCACCGGTTATGGCGAAGCGCATTCGGCCGAAGCCGTGCGCCACCGGATCAAGACCATGATCGACGGCGAAGTGTCTGCAGACGTGCTGTCGGACGATGCCATTGTGGTGAAACTCAGGGAATCAGGCATCGAGATTGCGCGCCGCACGGTGGCCAAATACCGCGAAGCACTGGGCATCGGCTCGTCCATGGAACGCCGCCGCGAGAAACAGCCAGTGCCCGCCAGAATGCGTTGACAGTCGGCTCAGGAAGGCCGAACCTCAAATGGCCGGGTGCGCCGGTCGGGGTTCGATCATCAGCCCGCGGCTCTCCCGCGACGGAGGGACTGAACATGGGTTTGCGAGTTTCCGGCAAGAACCTCGATGTCGGCGAAGCGATCCGTACGCAGGCGGAAGACAGGGTCGGATCCGCCCTTGGAAAGTACTACGAAGGCAGTTTCAATGGTCATGTCACCATGGCCAGGGACGGTACGGGTTTTCGCAGCGATGCGGTGTTGCACCTTTCGTCCGGCATGACGCTGGAGGCCTCCGGGATGGCGCACGACGCCTACCAGAGCCTCGATAGGATGGTCGACAAGATCGAGAAGAGACTGCGCCGCTACAAGCGCCGCCTCAAGGATCACTCCGGAAACGCCCACGCAAGGCGTGCGCTGATGGAAATGCCATCCTACGTCATCGAAGCTCCGAATGAGGATAGCGAAGAGGACAATCCACCCGAAATGAACGGCACGCACCCGGCGATTGTGGCCGAAACAACCCGTTCCTTGCACGATCTCAGCGTCAGCGATGCGGTTTCCGAACTCGACCTCACCGGTTCGCCCGTGCTGGTTTTCAGAAACGCTGGCAATGGCCGCGTGAACATCGTATACCGCCGCCGCGATGGCAATATCGGGTGGATAGATCCCCCAACCGCCTTGTCATGAATGGGTCAAACATTTTAGGGACACTCGCGTGCGAAGTCCGTGCCGCCCTCCCCGGTCGGCACGGTTGATGCATCTCATCGGACCATCATGATCATTCACGACCTTCTCACGCCTGATGCCGTGCTTGCGCCGCTCAAAGCGAATGGCAAAAAGCAGGCCCTTCAGGATATCGCTGAACGTGCCGCGCTGATCACGGGCCTGCCGGAGCGCGAGATATTCGAAACGCTTCTGCAGCGCGAACGCCTCGGCTCAACTGGCATCGGTGACGGCATCGCCATCCCGCATGGCCGCTCGGCATCCTTGGAAAAGCTGCGTGGCCTGTTCGTGCGCATGGAAAAGCCGATCGAGTTTGAAGCGCTGGACGGCCAGCCTGTCGACATCATGTTCGTGCTGCTGGCTCCGGAAGGTGCAGGCGCAGACCATCTCAAGGCCCTTGCCCGCGTGGCCCGGGTGTTGCGCGACCGCTCCACGCTCGAGCGCATCCGCCGCGCCGATGATGCCGACGCCATTTATGCGATCCTGACCGAGCGGGCCGCACAAGCCGCTTGATCAGTGCTGCCTGTCCATGCCGGAGCTTGTCACATGAACATCACCCATCAGCCGCTGTTCCCGCTCGGGCCGGACACGACGCCCTATCGCAAGCTGACCTCTGAGGGCGTCAGGCTGGAGAAATTCGGCAAACACGAGATGCTTGTCGTCGATCCCGAAGCCATCCGGCTGCTGGCCGAGCAGGCCTTCATCGACATCAACCATCTGCTCAGGCCGGCACACCTCAAGCAACTGGCCGCGATCCTTGATGATCCCGAAGCCACCTCGAATGACCGTTTCGTCGCCTATGACCTGATGAAGAACGCCAACATCTCGGCAGGCGGCGTGCTGCCGATGTGCCAGGACACCGGCACCGCCATCATCATGGGCAAGAAGGGCCGGCTGGTCTGGACCGAAGGCGATGACGAGGCCGCCATCGGCCAGGGCGTGATGGATGCCTATTTCAAGCGCAACCTGCGCTATTCGCAGCTCGCGCCGATCTCGATGTTCGAAGAACGCAACACCAAGAACAACCTGCCTGCCCAGATCGAGCTCTATGCCGAGGGCAATCCGGCCTTCGCCGAAGCCTACAAATTCCTCTACGTGGCGAAAGGCGGCGGCTCGGCCAACAAGAGCCTGCTGTTCCAGGGCACGCCCTCCTTGATGACGCGCGAGCGGATGATGGCGTTCCTCAAGGAGAAAATCCTGACGCTCGGCACCGCCGCCTGCCCGCCCTATCACCTCGCCATCGTCATCGGCGGATTGTCAGCCGAGCAGACCATGAAGACGGTCAAGCTGGCCTCGACCAAATATCTCGACAACCTGCCGACTGAAGGGTCCGAGATGGCGCACGCCTTCCGTGATCTTGAGATGGAAGCGGAGGTGCACAAGCTGACGCAATCATTGGGCGTCGGCGCGCAATTCGGCGGCAAGTATTTCTGCCATGATGTCCGCGTCATCCGCCTGCCGCGCCATGGTGCGTCCTTGCCCATCGGGCTTGGCGTGTCGTGTTCCGCTGACCGGCAGGCGCTCGGCAAGATCACGGCCTCGGGCGTCTATGTCGAGGAGCTTGAGCACAACCCGTCCCGTTTCATGCCGGAGATCGACGAGAGCACGCTTGGCGGCGATGTGGTCAACATCGATTTGTCGCGGCCCATGCCCGAGATTCTCGCGACGCTCAGCCAGTATCCGGTCAAGACGCGGCTGTCGCTGACCGGCACCATCATCGTGGCGCGCGACCTCGCCCACGGCAAGATCCGCGAGCGGCTCGAAAACGGCGGCACCATGCCGGAATATTTCAAGGATCACCCGATCTACTATGCCGGCCCGGCCAAGACCCCCGTGGGCATGGCCTCAGGCTCGTTCGGGCCGACCACGGCAGGGCGGATGGACAGCTACGTCGACCAGTTCCAGGCCTTCGGCGGCTCGAAGATCATGCTCGCCAAGGGCAACCGCTCGAAAGCCGTGCGCGATGCCTGCCAGCAGCACGGCGGCTTCTACCTCGGCTCCATCGGCGGCCCTGCGGCGCGCCTTGCGCAAGACTGCATCACCATGGTCGAGGTGCTCGAATATCCCGAGCTCGGCATGGAGGCGATCTGGAAGATCGAGGTCAAGGACTTCCCCGCCTTCATCGTGATCGATGACAAGGGGAATGATTTTTTCAAGGAATTGAATTTGGGGTGAGGTGGTTGGTGACCTCAAATCGGGAAAATTGGTACACTGTCAGCCTGATTGTTGGAATTCTTGTCAAATGAGATCATCGCACGGTTGGTACGAGACAAATGGTGCCACACTCGCTCATGCCCCTTGCGATTGCTGAAGATT
>JBOFFB010000347.1:0-8557 GCA_051648385.1 Allobosea sp. | reverse complement strand
GTGAGGCTCGCATCGTCGAAGGTGACGCCGATTTGACCGCGCGACTGATGCCCGATGGCTACAAGGCCCGTCCCGAGCAGGTCATCCTGTTTGCGATCACCGCATGGGATGCAAACTGTCCGCAGCATATCCCGCAGCGGTTTGAAGCGGCTGATGTCATATCTGCACTCGCCGAAAAGGACGAGCGCATTCGGCTCCTGGAGCTGGAGATTGAAAGATTGAAGGCGGAGCTGTGAGTTCGGCAGTAATTCGAAGTGCTGAGGGCGGACGAGTTCCGTTGCAAGTTACGTAGCTCAGAACTCTCTCAGTATCTGCGCGGAGGCAACCGGATCCGCGATTTACGTGACGCGGAAGTCCGATGTAAATTGGCCGTTTCAAGCCCAGGCCGTCTGGACCGGGCGGTGTTGGCCGGGAGCGGCAATGACGACATGTGCTCGGAATTGGGCCTTTCGCATCCGAAGCGGACAGTCCCGTCCCACGCCATTTCCGGTACGCCGGTTCTGCTCCTGCCCTCGACCCGCCTTTATCGGTCTCTTGCGTCGAACCGATGGCAGGCGAAAAGCGGAGAGAGGCGCTGCATCTGGCCGGAGAGCGAACCTCAAATTCTGCGCTGACTGTCTGGCTCACCGAGCCTGGTGGTCGCGGAACGACGCGAGGCTCCTCAGTCGGCGCCCGAAAGCCTGCCAGCAAGGAAACTCTCTACCTCATGCTTGAACGCTGGCCATCCAGGATCGCTTTCGAGGACAAGGTGATTGCGGCCCTCTATCCCGACAAAGCGGGCGTTGGGCATCCCGGCGGCGAGGAGACGACCTTCCTCGATCGGTTGGACGGCGTCGTCCCGGCAATGCAGCACCAGCGTCGGGACGCTGACCTTTGATAAAGCGCTACGGACATCAAGCGTGTCCGAGACGCGGCGTATCCTTGCGGCGTTTTCGGGCGAGGTGGTCTTGCGCTGCAGATCGTTGAACCAGCCCATCTGCTCTGCCGTTCCGTCAGGGATGAATAGTGATGTGAACATCTGCCGGAAGGCCGGGTTCTCCTGTCCCCAGCCGGTACGCATCAGCGTTAGCATCGCTTCGGCCTGATCCGCTTCATTGGTGGTGGCGCGGAGCCGTCTGCCGCGGGCAAAACTCCCGTAGAGCACAAGTTTCTCGACTTTCTCGGGATGCCTGGCTGCGTAAAGGATACTGACCGCGCATCCCTGCGACGCGCCGAACAGGACGAAGCGATCGAGCCTGTTTGCGTCCACCACTGCTTCAAGATCACGCACGAAGGCGTTAAGCGAAATGTCCTCGGCATCCCAATCGGACAGGCCGTTGCCGCGGGCGTCGTAGCGGATGAGAGTCCGCCCCGTCGCAAGCCAATGCAGCAGGTGGCTCCAGACCGGGCTCTGCCAGTCGTATTCCAGATGATTAAGCCAATTGCCCGCCTTGACGATCGGCGGCCCGTCGCCCGCCGTCGCATAGGCGATGCGAACGCCGTCGCTCGACGTGCAGAACCGGATCGATTGGTGAAGGCCCTCGGCCGTCAGAGCGGTGGCGACGTTGCTTCCGCTCGCCACCACGTCACCGACGAAACGATAGCCGCGTCGCGGCAATGTCTTGATCAACCGTTGCCGCGTGCCATCGTCGCCAATCGCGGAACGGGCTGCATTGATGCGGCTGGTCAGCGTCGAGAGCGAGACGACGCGACCGCTCCAGATCGCGTCGAACAACTCGTCGGAGGTCACGACCCGGCCGCGATGCTCGACAAGGTAGACGAGAAGGTCAAAAACTTGCGGTTCGGTCGGCACAGGCTCGCCGTCGTGGCGAAGCTCCCGCCGCTCTCGATCGATCTGATAGGCATCGAAAGCGTATCGCATAGCCGCCTCTGCGTGCACTTGCGCCCCCTTGTGGCATGAAACCTGACCCCTTCGCGGAAATCAAGGAAATCTCAAGCTGACATGGACGCGGCCTCAAAGCCTTGGGCGGTGGTCGGGACTATGTACCGCCCGGCGTGGCGGGGGCGCCAACGTCGGAGCAACAGCGATGAAGATGAGTGCCTTCCTGGCATTCGCAGGCCTGACGACGGCTGCGCTGGTCGGCACGACTGTCGCCTTCCACGGGCGCACGGCACAGTTGTCGGAGGTGGTCTGCCCTGCCGTGGCGAAGCGGATGGCGCGCCTCGAACTGATTTTCGGCCTGTCGCGGCTCAGCGGAATCGCCGTCAGCGACGAGGACTGGGAGCTGTTCCTTGATACCGAAGTTACGCCACGGTTTCCCGAGGGCTTCACCGTTGTCCAGGGCTCCGGCCAGTGGCGGAGTGCCGACGGCCGGATCGCGAAGGAAAAATCGAGCGTTCTCGTGATCTGGCACACCCCTTCGGCGAGCGCGGAGGCCGGCATCGATGCGATCCGCTCGTCCTACAAAACACGCTTCGATCAGGAGAGCGTGATGCGTGTCGAAAGCACGTCCTGCGTTTCGTTCTAGTGGTCGGCGGGTCGCTCGATCCAACAACAATAAAGCGCATTTCGCGAAATAACGTAACCCTGAGAGATACTTATGACCGAAACATTGTCGATCAATCCTACCCGCGCTGATGAGCGTAGCTTCTACTCACGCATGGCCCAAGTCTGTCTTGGTGTCGCTGTTGTGGGCTTTGCCCCGACCTATTGGCGCGGCTTGGCGGCCGGCACATTCCACGGCGGGCCGATTGTCCATCTGCATGCGCTGATCTTCTATGCCTGGATGGTGCTGCTGGTTGTGCAGGCGGTCTTGGTTGCGCAGGGCCGTGTCGTCCGCCATCGGGAGTTCGGGCTCATTGGGGTCGCCCTCGCCACGCTGCTCGTGGTTTCGGGCATGACCGTTTCGATCGCGGCGGGGCTCCGGTTCGAGCAGGCCGGATTCGGCCGCGAGGCGCGCGCCTTTGTTATCGTCTCATGGTCGTCCATGGCCTTGTTCGGCGCGCTCGTATGGCTTGCGGTCGCGAATGCCTCGCAGACCGACCGCCACCGACGGCTCATGCTCGTCGCGACGATCTCCATGCTCGGTGCCCCGATCGCGCGCTGGATCCTGCTGCTCGTTGCGCCGGAAGTTCTGAGTTCCGGCCCGGCCGCGCCGCCTCCGCCCGTGCTCGTCACAGTGCCGCCTGCGCTGCTCGGTGACCTGCTCTTCATTCCGATGCTGATGCACGACCGACGCACCCTCGGCCGCTTTCATCCAACAACTGTCAAGGCGGCGCTCGCCGTGATCGCGACGCAGATTCTGATCGTGCCGGTTTCTTCAACCAGCACCTGGGATCAGTTCGCAAGCCTGGTTCTGCTCGTGGGCCGGTCATGGTGAGGAGCGCGTCAGACGTGTCGAAGCATGATCGTGTGCAACGCATCCGCCACGACCAGATCGTCCGCATGAGGCAGGAGGCGCAAATGACGTTCAATGAGCTCGCAAGGCGCGAAATGCGGGTGATATCGCGCGCGCAATCAAGACGCTTCAGGGCAGTGAAATGGCTGGTCATCGGAGCAGCATTCGCGTTCCTGTGGTTGCGGCAGGATCCCTCGACGGCTGCGCTGGCGCTCTTCGTGGCCTGCTTTCTGGGCGTCTGCCTTCACGTCTTTCTTCGCTGGAAGACTGAGGGCTGGACCAAGGCCTGGGGTCTCTACACACCTGTGCCGGTCGATGGCGAGAAGGCCGAGACAACAGGCGCAAGTTCGCATGCGTCCGATGAAGCGGTTCCGGCCGTGCCATCGCACGCTCTACAGGCTCACGCCTTTGGCTCTGTCGTCATTCGCGCCGGGCGGAGCGATGACCAAGCGAGCGTCGATGACCTCATCGCTGGCGAACGCGTCAACCCGAACGACAACCACGCGCCCAATTTCCTGTTGGCCATCGACAGCGGAGCCGTGATCGGCGCCGTGCAACTCCGCCGCCATGCCGACGGGGCTCGCGAACTTAGTTCCCTCGTGGTTCGCGCCAGCCATCGCGGCCGAGGTGTCTCGACGGTGCTTGTCGATGCCATTCTAGCGAACGAGGCTGGCGACGTGTTGGTCGTGACCGGCCGCAGGCGCGTCGGCTCCTATTGGCGGCGTGGCTTCGTTTCGGCGGCCTTTCTGCGCACGCCGCGGTCGATCCAGGTCAATCGCGTCATGGGACAGATTTTCGGCAGCCTCAATGCGCTTGCCCATGGGCGCTCGCCGCAGCGGCTCGTGGTGCTTCGGCGACCGGCCCGATCCGGGATTTCACGTGCGGCAACGCCACTCACACAGGAGACATAAGAATGACACACGAACTCACAAATACGAGCCTCCCAGCTCACTCACGGATGACACGACGAACAGCTCTTGCCAGCGCGGCGGCCATTCCACTCGTCGCGCAGCCAGCAGGGGCCGCTGCCGACGCGGTCGCGGTGCTGACTGAGCGGGCGGCCGAGAAGAACGCGGCCTTCATGCGCGGCGACATGGAGCGCTGGTTCAAATTGGCGCGCATCGCGCCGGATTTCACACTTATGCAGCCCTTTGGCGGCCCGGCCAGCCACGGTTTCGACGGCAGCCTCGATCGGCTCGCCGCGATGGCGCGGTACTTCCGCAATGGCGATACCACGCTTGAGGTGGCGCAATCATATGCGACGGACGATTTGGTGGTGCTTGTCATGATCGAGCGCCAGCGCGCCGAGGTCGGCGGCCTACCCGAGCAGGACTGGTCATTGCGCGTGACCGAAGTCTTCCGCCGTGACAGCAGCGACTGGCAACTCGTCCACCGGCATGCCGACCCTATGGTGCGACCGATCACACTGCAGCAAGCGGCCGCCATCGCCGGGGGCGAGCGATCATGAAACACGCCTTTGATCCTCATGACATCGCCAGCCATGGCCCTTTACGGCCTGAAAGTCGAACGATGACCGGACCGGTTCTGACCATCCGCAACGCCTTCAATGGCGAAACGTTCGTGTTCACCGAGGGTGAGACGGGTCCGGAGGCATGCCGCTTCGACGTGATCCTCGAGCACGGTGGCTCAGGCGGCGGCAATGCGCTTGTGCATGTGCATCCTGTTGCGAGCGAAACCTTCACGGTGAAATCAGGCCGTCTCGCCGTCGTGATGCGCGGTGTCGAGCAGATCGCAGAAGCGGGCCAATCCATCATCATCCCGGCCGGCACGCCTCACCACTTCAGGAATGCGGATGCCGGACCGACCGAAGCGACGGTGGAGTTCGCACCCGCCCAGCAGCACCGGCGGTTCTTCGAGAACTTCGCGACGTTGACGGAGACGCGGCCGGAATGGTTCTCGCCCAGGGGTGATCCAAATCTGCTGCTGATCGCGCTGGTGCTGCACACCTACCGGGACCACCTCTATCTCGCCGGCATTCCGGTCGTCGTGCAGAGGCTCCTGTTCGCTGCACTCGCTCCACTGGCCCGACTGCGAGGCTACAGTCTCGCCATCGAGCCCTTGGAGAGCAGGAGCCAAGCTTGACCTGGCCAGCAGTGACCGACGCCCAGTCGGCGGTGCAAATAATGATGGGCATCGGCTGCACGCTACACTGGCGTCTCGCACGTGTTGCAACCTCACCCATGGCAGGACTATTTCGCCGCGTTGCATGCACGGGAGCCTTCTGGCGTTCTGACCAGGACCATGACGTGGGAGCTTTGGCCTGCCCTCATTGTAGTGACACTGCATCAGGTGTGGAGTGGCCCCGGCATTCTTCTCACGCTCTACGGCTGGCTGTTGCTCGTCAAATGCGCAGTCTCCCTGCTGCTGCCGCAAATTGGTTTGCGGTCGATGGCCATGGCGCAGCGCGGTCCCGCGACACTCGTCGTTGGCGGCATCCTCTTGGTCAGCATCGGGCTGGCATCTGTAGCGGCGCTGATCTGGTGTTAAATGCTAGTCAGCATGCGTCCGCATCCGAACATCTCATTGAAGGAAAACATACAAATGATCCACCACATGTCATTCGGCGTTCGTGAGCCGAAACGTGTCGCGCAGGTTCTTGCCGAACTCATGGGCGCGACCACCGTGCAAGCGCCGACGCCGCCATTTCCCTTTGGCGCATGGTTCGTGGTCGCAGGAGATGCGCAAGGCTCTCTGCTCGAGATCCTTCCAGCCGCCTCGGTCTTCGACCCCGATGCGCCGCTCGCCTTCCGCCAGCGGCCACCGACATTCGAGCCTGTGAGCGCTCACGTGCTGGTGAACGCCGCATCTGACAGAGCTGCGATTCAGGCGGCAGCCGCCCGTGAGGGTTGGCGCACCCAAGAGGTCGAGACGGGATTGTTCAAGGTCTTGAAAGTCTGGATCGACGGCAATGTCCTCGTCGAGTTCCTGACGACAGGCGAAGCAAAGCGCTATGCGGAAGCGTTCGGTGCTGTCGGCCTGCCCTTGCTCGACGGCAGACTGCGCGATCTAGAAGCGAAAATGGCCGCTGCCTTGTCGCAAAAGCTATCACCTCAAATGCTGGAGGACGCGCTGGGCCGCACGGCGGCGTGACACATTGCGTATTACCAATCTCCACCTCGACGGCGTTCCCATGATCGATTGCTTCCGCGACAATACGGCGCGATTGATCGCGCATCGGAATGTGAGGGCCGCGACGGTCGAACGTCTGATCGCGCGAACGTTAAGGAAGCTGCAAAATTCCAGTGTCGGTACCCGGGTTCGGTTCCCCTCCTTGGATAAAAGCATGGAGGCGCGCTGGAGCAAGCATCGCCAGTGAGGTGCAGAGCGGGCAAAAAACCGGACGAGAGGCTTTCAGCAGCACCTGGCCGGATTCGGATCTAACCACAGCGGAGCACGCTGTGCGTTCCTTGTCCAAAGCAGACACAATCGAAGGCTCGGCCTTCCAGCGGCTTCGCGCACGCACGCGACCAAGCGAAAGCCTACGGTCTTGCTTCGAATGTACTGCACCGCAGGATACTTCCAGAAACAACGACAAGCGACAATCAGCCGGGTCGCATGCTCGCTAACACAGGATTGAAGCCATCAGCACCCCGCGATGGCAAGGCGTCATGTGAGACAACGATGAAAAATGTTCAAGACCAGCGAGCTGTGCCTGCGGTGAACCGCAGAAACTCTATCCTAGGGGCTGCCGCTCTTCTAACAGGTTGTGCCGCCACTGCAGCCAGCGAGACGCCGCGATCCGTGTTCAAAGGAAGCGATCCGTCGGCAGTGGCGATCATCGGGAGTGCGGCAATGCCGGACTGGTTCGAAGCCATCCCGGGCGAGCGCATGAAAATCCGGATCGGCAGCGGCGACACAGGTGGGGCGCTCAGCGTCCTCGAATCCATCGTGGCACCAAAAACGGCGACACCGCTTCACTATCACGCCGCTGACGAGATGTTCTTGATCATGTCAGGACGCCTGCGACTGGTGTGCGGTGGCAAAGCGCAGAACATGGATGCCGGATCGAGCGCCGTCGTCCCGAGGGGAGCCCACCACGGCTTCGTCAACCTGTCCGGCCACCCGGTACAAATGCTCGCGATCTTTTTGCCGGGTGGAATGGAAGGGCTGTTCACTCAACTGCACAAAACGCCGCCCGAGCAGTGGAGCGATCTGGCGCGCCGCTTCGATACGGTGATCGTCGGGCCGCCTGTAACCGGCTGAAGCCCCTCTTTCCTTCGAATGCCCTGGATGTATGCAGCGGCCTTGAGCGAAGTGTGTCCGGGGCATATAGATGCCGCCCGCAACATGGCGAGCGGCTGCTGACTGTCGATCTCACCTGCCGTCAGATGCTGGCTGTCATCGGCAATGGCTCGCGCAGACCGCGCCATACGCCCGGCGTCTGGCCGGTCACCCGCTTGAAAATGCGGGTGAAATGGCTTTGGTCGGAAAAACCACAGTCCGCCGCGATCTCGACCAGCGAATGCGATGGGTGGCGTAACAATTCCCGCGCGCGGTCCACCCGGCAGGTTTGCAGCCATTCATGCGGCGTCGTGCCGGTCGATGCCTTGAAGGCACGCGCGAAATACGAACTCGACAGGCCGCACGCATTCGCCACGTCGTCCAGAGAGACCTGCCTGGCAAGGCTGCTGGCGATCATCTCCCTCGCCCGCCTCGCCTGCCAGGGAGCTAGGCCGCCCTTTACGAGAACACCGGGTCGCATGCCGCCATAGGTGTAAGCGATATGCCGTGCCATGATCTGAATGAGGTGATCAGAATACAGCAGACTCGGCGCTTCAGCACCCGCGAGCGCCTCGATGATCGACGCCTGAAATTGCGGGATCACGACATCCTGTGTCGTCCATGGCATTGGAGCCTTCAGGTCTATAATCGGCGCAGCGCCGATATCCGCTGCCAGATCATCGAGCGCTGCACGGGGAAGATGGACATGAAGGCTGTCGATATTTGTCTCGTGATCGGCCGAAAAGGGGGTGTTCAGATCCAGAACATGGAGGGTTCCTTGAGCGGCGCAGGGCGCTATCCGCGTCTGGCCATCTTCCCGGATGCGGTGCGGCGCGTGGCTGCGAAGCTGGAAGATGGCAAGGAACGCATCCTCGCTCATGCTGTCGACGCGTGCTGGCACCGATTCCTCCGAGTGCTTGTAGCGCGCAACAGAAATTGCGGATTTGGGTGTCCGGAGCGTCAAACGGGCGGGGCCG
>JBOFFB010000346.1:0-1816 GCA_051648385.1 Allobosea sp. | reverse complement strand
TTCGCCGGGCTGGTGATGACCATGATCGAGGCCGGGGCGGAGGCGGTTGCGAACACCCTCAGCCGGAACAGCGCAGCATGAGCTTTGCGGCCGGCGTGGCACCAAGGTCGATGTCGCGGAAAGCGGCCGCACCATCTGCAAGGGCACGTTCCTCATGCCATCGGAGCGCACCCAGATGGCCCGCGGCCAGCGCATTCACGGTCTGGATGAAATCGGTCGGCGTATAGCAGTAGGTGCCGGTGAGCGTCACTTCCTGCAAGGTGATCTTGCGGATGTCGAGGCCGTCCAGCCCCGGCAGCAGACCTGTATGGACGATGACGCCGCCGGGACGGACCATGGCGCAGGCTGCGGCTCGGGTGCTCGCTGCGCCGACTGCATCAATGACGAGATCGACGCTGTTGGCTTCAGGCTCGCTGCCACCGCCGGGTGCGTAGACGTCGAAGTCTTCTTGCTCGGCGATGGTCTTTTGCCTCAGCGCATTGGTTTCGGCGATGCGGATGTGATGCGTACCGAAATGCCGGGCAACGATGGCCGCCGCCAGCCCGATGGCGCCGCCACCGAGCACAACCACGCGGCATGCGGCCAACGGTTGATGGAGTTTCTCCACGCCCAGCCGCACCGCATGCCATGCTACCGCAACAGGCTCGGCCAGTGCCGCATGGGCCATCGGCATGTCATCGGGAATGGCGATCACATTGCGCTCGGGGATGCGCACCAGTTCGGCGAAGGCACCAGGGCGCGGCGGCATCGAGATGATCTGCCGGGTTGGTGACAGATGCCAGCGCCCTTCGATGGCGTAGGGACAGGACGGGTCGACCACCAGCGGGTTGATGGTGACGCGTGTCCCATCACGCGGCCCGCCGACGATGCGCCCCGCAGCTTCATGGCCAAGGATCAGCGGTGCGGGACGGCGGCTATCGTGGCCGTGATAGGCGTGCATATCCGAGCCGCAGATGCCGACAGCCTCGACACGGACGATGACCTCGCCGGGTTCCGCGACCGGGTCTGGCTCGTCGCGGTATTCGAGGCTGTTCGGGCCGGTGTAGACGAGCGCTTTCATGCAAGAGATGTCCTATTTCGCCGTGAAGCCGCCATCGACCGCCAGTGTCTGCCCGGTGATGTAGGCGGAGGCGGCGGAGGCCAGAAAGACCGTCGCGCCAGCCAGATCATCAAGCGCGCCATTGCGGCCAATCGCGGTCTGCGCGGCATTCTTCGCCGCCCGCTCGGGGTCGTTGAAGACCGGCTCGGTCAACGGCGTCGGGAAGAAGCCGGGCGCGATGGCGTTGCAGGTGATGCCGTGGCGCGACCACTCCTCGGCAATGGCGCGGGTAAGCTGCACGATGCCGCCCTTGCCTGCGCCATAGGGGGCGGAGTTGGGGAAGGCGCGATAGCTCTGCAAGGATGCCAGGTTGATGATGCGACCATGCCCGCGCGCCGCCATCGCAGGTGCCAGCGCTTGGGTGAGCATGAAGGGCGCGCGCAGGTGCAGCGCCATGTGGAGGTCGAAGGCCTCGGCAGTGACCTCGGCAAAAGGCTGGCGCAGGTTGACGCCTGCCGCATTGACGAGAATGTCTGGCGAGACTTGAAGGCTCTTGAGGCCATCCGCGACGACCGCTGCACAATCGGGCGCAGCCAGATCGACAGCAATGCCGCTAGCCGCGATGCCTTCGCGCAGCAGTACCGCGCAGGCCTCCGCAGTCTCACCCTGCCGCCTTGCCGCCAGCACGACACTTGCCCCTGCGAGCCCAAGCGCCCGCGCCATCGCAAGGCCGATGCCGCTGTTGCCGCCGGTTATCAGCGCAGTCCGCCCGCTGAG
>JBOFFB010000345.1:0-3047 GCA_051648385.1 Allobosea sp. | reverse complement strand
CGACCGTGTTGATCTGGACGTTGATACCGGCCGAGCGCCACATCTCGACGAGTATCTGCGCTGTGGAATTCTGGTTGGTGTAGTAGTTGTTGAGCAGGCGGTAAGGGATTGGATCACCCTTGTATCCGGCCTGTTTCAGCAGATCACGAGCCAGCGTCGGGTTGAATTCCGGCACAGTCCAGTCGGCGTGGAACATGTCGCCGTAGTAATCCCATTGCAGCCCGGCGGGAACCTTGGTGCGGCCCGCCCAGAGCGAGTCGACAATGGCCTGCCGATCAATCGAATGGGTCAGTGCACGGCGGACCAGCGGGTTTTGCAACTGCGCGTGGTTCTTGTCGAACACGGTCAGTCGGTGGTTGAGGATGGTTCCGCCCTGAACCTCGAAGGCGGCGTTCTTTTCGATGTCGCTGATCTGATCCGGCGGTATGTCGCAAGCGAACTGGTACTGGCCCGACAGCAACCCGGCAATGCGGCTCGGCACTTCCGGCACTTCGACAAAGCGAATGCGGCGGAGTGGTGGACGCCCGCCCCAGTATTCATCATGGGCTTCGAGTGTCAGTGAGTTGTCGGGCCGAAACTCGACGACCTTGTAAGGACCGGTGGTGACTGGTTTGCGGGCCCAGTCGAGATAGCTCGCAGCATCTTCCCAGCCCTTCCGGCTCATGATGTCGGAACCGTAGCGGGCGAGACGACCCTCGAGTGTCACGTCAGGCGTCGCGTTGTAGAAACGGACCGTATACTTGTCGGTGGCTTCGACGCGCAGCAGATCCGGCCAGGCGCGGCGTGCAGCGGCAGGAACTTCCAGTGGCAGTTCCTTGCCCGCGCGTGGCTGCGGGATGCGCTCGAAAGCGGCAATGGTCGAGCGGTTTTTGGCTTCGGTGTTGGCGAACATGCGTTCACGCGAGAAGGAGAAGACCACATCCTCTGCGGTCATTTCCTCTCCGTTATGGAACTTGACGCCCTGACGCAGCTTGAGTTCGACGGTCTGGTCATCGACGCGCCTCCATTCCGTGGCGAGGCCTGGACGCGGTGAAAGGTTGCCAAGCCAGTCGCGGCTGATCAGTCCTTCCCAGAGAGATGTGAAAAATACCCGCTCGCCAACGTTGGACTGCTCACGCAACACGTCGAGCACATTGGAGTTGGCAATCTTCTGCACCGCGATGGTGATCGAGGCGCGGGTGTCGGATTGGCCGATGGCGAAGTTCGGTATGGCCGATGCACCGATTGCGCCTGCACCGAGCTGAAGCGTCTTGCGGCGTGTGAAACTGGTCATTGTCATCTCTCCGATGAGGCAGTCACCTAGTGCCAAGCTGTCGGCAAGAGCCCGCAAGGCGATGACTGAGGGATACTCAACACAGGCGACATGTTGATGACAGCTTGCTCAGCCTCGGGATGCCAGGCGACAGCCCAACGGCCCTGTGGGCCAGTTTTCTGCAACTTACCGGTCTGAACAGCATGCGGCGGCTGGAACCTTAAAACGCATGACGCGGGGATCAGAGTTCGGCAAAACTATCGATCGCAGCACAAACCGAGCCCAAGGCCAAGGTCAGTTCAGCATCGGAACTGATGAGCGGCGGCGAAAAGCCGACGGCATCGCGGCCCTTCGTGGTGAAAGACACCCCCCTCCCCAGTCCCGCCATCACCAATGCATCGTCGGAGAGCAACTTCGAGGGCCGATATGTGACGGCCCGCAGCAATCCCAGCCCGCGGATGCCGGTGACTATGGTTTGCCCCGCCCGCATGTGTTGGTGGATATGTGCTTCCGCTGCCAAACCGAGCCGTTCTGCCTGTCCGGTCAAGCCTTCTTCTTCAATGATCTCGATCGTGGTCAGCGCTGCGCGGGCGGTAACCGGGTTCTTCTCGTGGGTGTAGTGGCCCAGGGCCAGATCGGGCGCCATATCGAGGCTTCGGTCGGCCAGCACGGCAGCGATCGGCAGGACACCGCCGCCAAGTGCTTTCCCCAGGACGACAAGGTCCGGTGTCACGGCAAAATGCTCATGAGCGAAAAAGCGTCCCGTCTTGCCGAGACCCGAAGGTATCTCGTCGAAGATCAGCTTGACGCCATGACGACTGCACAGGGCGAGGACATCAGCCCACAAGCCGACAGGCGGCACGACGCAGTTCGAGCGCATCGGCTCGGCAATCAGGCAGGCGATATCGCTGCGCCGGTTCACCACCTGCGCGATATCCGCGAGCATGCGGTCAGCGCCGCCTGCGGCCTCGTCCCAATATGGGGTCACATGGTGAACATCCGGCATCTGGCGGCCCAGACGCGGGTCGAGGTCGTGCGAAGACAAGGCCAAAGCGCCGAAGCCGTGGCCATGATAACTGCCTTCCAGCGCGATGATCCCGGATCTTTCCGTCGCGGCCCGCGCCAGCCTCAGGGCGATCTCGATGGCATCGGAACCTCCGGTGGCTAGCAGCATCCGGGAGTGTCCGCCCCTGAAACGTGAGGTCAGCTTCTCGCCGAGTGCAACCGCAGTCTCATTGCTGTAGCGCCGCGGCGAGAAGGCCAGCCGGTCGAGTTGGTCCTTGATTGCCGCGATCAGCCTTGGATGGGCATGGCCGATGTGGTGTGCGGTATTCCCGTGCAGGTCGATGACGCTATGGCCGTGCTCGTCCTCGAGCCAGATGCCGCTGGCACTGCGCAGCACGCCAAGTGCTGGTGTGGAGCCATGCTGATGGAGGAAAACCGACGCGTCGCGTGCCATCCATCCGGCGGGAGCGTTCATGAGTGTTCAGTGTGCTGACGGATAGTTGTCCTGATCGCGTCATGCAGGCTTTGATCACCGCTTGCGAGGATCGAACTGGCAGAGAGCGGCGCTGTGCCATCGAGCGCCGTGATCACACCTCCTGCCCCGGTCACGATCGGAACCTGAGCGGCGATGTCGTATATCTCGAGGCCTGTTTCGATCACCGCATCAATATGGCCTTCGGCCAGCATCGCCATGGAAATGCAGTCGCTGCCGTAACGCAGCATGCGCACATGCTGGCCAAGGTGCTGCATGGCCGCAAACATCGCGGGGTTGCCGGTGATGCTGGAACTC
>JBOFFB010000344.1:0-34596 GCA_051648385.1 Allobosea sp. | reverse complement strand
CACAGCCTCTCACCTTGTTAGCATCGTTGCGCGCTGCATCGCCCAGTGGCTCAAGGTCACGGCCAATTTCGATGAGATAGCGATATCGCTCGTCCCAATCCTCGATCAACTCGAAGTCAGCCAGAATGTCTGCGAGTGTGCCCGTCATGGTTCCATGCCATCAGCGGTGCCGGGTGCCGGTCGCTGTAGGGGCCATGTGCGCCCAGTATTGCGGCAAATCAAGCGGTTGGTCAGCGACCGTTGGTCGCTTTCGCATTCTGGCCGGGCTGCATGGCGAGTTCGATGATCTTGGCTGAGAGCGCGCTGCGGCTGGCAACGTCCATGTGGCCTGCTGCTTGCTGGACCAGCCCAGGACCCGATTTCAGCGCTTCACCCATCAGCATCGCAGGCACCGCGCGCAGCGCGTCCAGCTTCTGATCGGGCGAGGTATCATGGACTGGTGAGCAGTAGGCGATCGTGCCGATCACGGCGGCGTTGCGCAGAAATCCGAACATGATGTCACGAGCCTCCTTTTGGCAGGCCCGCTTCCAGGCCCGATCAAACCCTATCAGCTCCGGCTGAATATCGGGTTCGGCGGATTGGTACGATTTGAGCCGGTATCTTCAGGGTCTGTTCACCCTGAAAACAGAAGCAACGCCGCTGCCGTAACTTGCGATGAAAGCCCTAAAACATTGAATAAAATGGCAAAAATGTCCCGCTCTCATCATGGGAGTGTTGCCGTGGGCCAAGCCCCTTAGCTTTCGCTTAAAGAGAGTTGGTGAGGATGCAAACCAGCAAAGCGGACCCTCGCTGTCGAAGGGTCTTGGGAGTGGCGAGTTGCAGGCTGGTCGGTTCATACAAGCTCTTGGCGGCCATCTGGAGAGGTTGGTGCATGCCGACGCGCGCCGGGATCGCCGCGCATCCGCACTTCACACTCGCTTCATCGCAGCACGCGTCCTGTGCGTAGCCCTGGCTCTTGCGGCGTTGCCCGTCAGCGTCGCCTTCCGCGCCGTACCCTCATTCGTCGAGATCACGGCTCTCGTGGCCGTCCTGCTGCTTCTGGTCCCTGCCCTTTACGTTTCGCGCACTGGCGATCTGGACCGTGGCCATGATATGTCGTCGGTTCTGCTGGGTGCGTCCGTGGCCTGCCTTTCCTGGCAATCAGGCGGCCTGCAATCACATGCGCTGCCACTCTTCGCGATTGTTCTGCTTGATACGGCAGTGTCCGGTTCGCGCCGCGCTCTGACGAGTGCGTTTGTCATCAGCGTGTTGTCTGTCGGCATCATGGCTGCCTTGCCCGTTCCGGCACGCGAGATCTCGATTTCGCCGGCCATCATCTCAGCCGTTCTGGTCTCATATGCGCTTGTCATGGCGTGGGTTTTCGTCAATCGCGGCGAGCGCCATGCCAATTCGCAGATGCGCTCCCAGGCGCGTGCGACCGCAGCACTCGACACAGTGGGTGATGTTGTCCTCTGGCTGGAAATGAGTGGCGAGATTTCCTTCGCCAACGCTGCGGCCCATGCTCAGCTCGGCCTTGACCGTCGTGAGTTCAACGAGGCCGCTTTGTTCGATTGGATCAACATCGGCGACAGGCCCGCGTATCTGAAGGCTTTGTCGGATGCGCGTTACGGCCCGGGGCAGGGTGGCGCGCTCGTGCGTCTCGCGGGTCTGTTCAACGGCGAACGCACGGTGCGCATGTACGAACTCTCCGCACGTCGCGTCGGCAGCGGGAGCGCTGAAGACGCAGTGGTGATCGGCCTGCGGGATGTCACCGAGCGTCATGCCGCCGACGAGTTGCGCGAAGTTGCGCGCCTCGATGCCGAGCGCATTGCCAAAAGCAAAAGCCAGTTCCTCGCCACCATGAGTCACGAGTTGCGCACGCCGCTCAATGCCATCATCGGCTTTTCGGAACTATTGACCCAGGTCGATATCGTACCGATCAATGATCCTCGCCGCGAAGAATATGCCCGCATCATCAATGGCTCGGGCCAGCACCTTCTCGAGGTGGTCAACGCCATCCTCGACATGTCGAAGATCGAAAACGGCATGATGACGGTCGAGCAAGAGCGCGTCGAGCCGGCACGTGTCATTGCGTCGAGCCGCGAGCTTCTTGCCGTTAAGGCAGCGGAAAAATCGGTGTCGCTCGTGGAAGTTCTGGCGCCTGACCTGCCGGACATCATCGCCGATCGTCGCGCCCTGAAGCAGATTCTGCTCAACCTGATGTCCAATGCAGTAAAATTCACCCCGACAGGCGGCGATGTGACAGTCACGGCCGTTCGCGACCGCGAGCATGTCGAGATTGTGGTTTCCGACACAGGCTGCGGTATTGCCGAAGATGATCTTGGCCAGCTTGGTGCGCCGTTCTTCCAGGCCCGCCAGAGCTATGACCGTCAGCACGAAGGCACAGGCCTCGGTCTTTCGGTGGTTCGTGGCCTTCTCGGCCTGATGGGCGGCACGATGCTGATCGAGAGCGCACCGGGTGCCGGAACGCGTGTTGCGATCCGCCTGCCCGTCAATGGCATCGGTGAAGCGGTCCGCTCGGAACCAGTCAACATCATGACACGGATCAAGGCCCGCCGTCCGGCCCTCGACGCCCTTGCGACTGTGGACGTGCCGCCGAACCGGACATCTGCCATCAGAATGACGGCGTGACCGAACAAGACAGCATGTTGATCGAGCCTTTGATCAAAAGCGCCATCTAGACCTGTACGACCCAGAACCGGATTGAGCCCACCATGTCGATGACCCTCGCCGCTCGCGCCACTCACATCCATCACGTGTCCGCCCGTGCGCCTGCTCAGGCCAGAGCGCTGCCGCTGACCCAGCATTTCGCGCCGCTCATCTGGTTCCGTCGCAGGCTGAAAGCCCGGCCGGGCACAACGCTGGCGCATTGCGTGTTCGCGCTTGCGGCCTGCACCATCGTGATCAATTCGCTCGCCTTCCAGCGTCAGGACAGTCCGCGCTACCTTGTCGGCGAGCAGGTGGCCAGCCAGAGCCGCGCCGTGCCGACGATCGCGGTCATCCCGGTTCCGCCGGTGCGTCCGGCAGAACTCGCGGCAAGTCCGGTTCGCATACAGGGTGCCTCACAGGTGCCAGTTGTTTCCGCAGGTACATCCCCAGCCGTGCGCCAGGGATCAACAGCACCTGCCGCGCGTGACCAGCAAGGTGCCCGTGACCCCATTGGTGATCTGATCAGGTCGGGGCAGGTCGCAGGTTCGCCTGTCGCGAGCGACGCATCGCGCGCTGCGACTGTTGTCAACGCGGTGCCTGCAAGGCCAGCCGCTGACAACCGCCCCGTGATCGCGGCGCAGCGCGCCCTGAACCGCGTCGGCGTTGGCCCGGTCAAGGCTGATGGCGTGTTCGGCGAGGAAACCCGCGCAGCACTTGAGCGTTTCGAGCGCGAGCGGCGCATTCCTGTGACCCGTGATCTCAGCCCGCGCACGCTGCGGGAGTTGACCGCCGCGTCCGGCATCCGCATGGAATGATCTGCGGCTCGGTCTGGGCCGGTCGGAGTTCCTGATTTGGCGCGTTTGCGCAGTGATTTCTGGGTTTCGGCTTACCTGCGCCAGCGTGCCAGTGCTGGCGTTGTTGCGGTGCTGCGTCGGCGGGGTGCGGCTGAAGCTGGCGCAGTGTTTATCAAGGTCGATCGCCTCGATGGAGCGGCACGGTTGTACGCCCCGGCACCGCCCGATCTTGACGCGTCAGGCCACGAAAGGCGCTTCGAGCTGGTTCTGGAAAGCGATCCCCTTGCGATAGAGGACCGGATCACGCGTGAACTGCGGTTCGACAGCGATCTTTGGCTCGTCGAGGTCGAAGACCGCACCGGAGAGCCTTGCGTCTGAAGCAGTGCGGGCAAAAGGCGGAGCCGGTTCTGCGGGTATGCCTTGCACCGGGATGTCAGGTTTCGGCCACGTCAGACTTCCGCCTCAGGAGCGAAGGCTGACGTGATCGATGATCGCCTGGCTGCTCGGCTTGCGCGTCGCCCCCGCGCTGCGGGACGTGTTGCCGCCTGGAGCCATGACGGGAATATGTTGCGCGTTGATGCGTGTGGCCTTGCGAGGCCAGTTTGCGCCGATGATCATCTCTGCGCTGGCGCGGGATGTGGTCCGCACAATGTCGACCAAGGCATGCAGAGCCCGGCTGTCGCGCGCCAGCGGATCGCCTGTGCGAAGCAGGATGCGGGTCGTGTTCTCCGCAATCAGCCCAAGTCCGACCAGTGCCAGCGCGACGATCTCGCGGGAAACATCTAAAGCGGCTGTGCTGACGAAATCAGTGTCGCGGTCTGTGATGACGGCAATCTCGGCAATCAGCTCCGGCATGCCATCAAGGGAGGCGTCCATCAGCCGCTGCTGCTCGGCTTCGCTGGCGTCGCGGCCTGTGCGGCCGAACCCGCGCTCCAGAATTCTTCGCTCGATTTCGTTGCGAATATCAGCGCGCCGCAATGGTCCGGCGGAGGCGTAGAGCGGTGTCAAGGCGACAGTGTCGATGTCACTGCGTGACAAGATTGCACCGGCCAGCGCGTGGTCATGGCGGGCAGCACTGATGAGGCATGATGCGGCGGCACGGCTCAGAATGACGCTGTTGTTATGTGCCAATGTCAGAGAGAGCGCGGGCTCTGCCCGTCCGATCAGGTGTAGCTGCTCCGCCTCGGTCACGTCGCCACGAGCTGCAAGGCGCGCGGGCACACGCGGATCGCAATGTTCCGCCGCCGCCTGCCGCATGTGGGGTGGCACTTGCGGTGCGTGTGCGATCAGTATCTCGGCGACGCCGCCACCATGCGCGAAAAGTGCCTCGATCAGGGCTGCTGGGGTCTGCGGCAGCGGGCCAAGCTTGATGGCAATGTCGCGGATCGTCGCTTCGTCGACCATCGGCAGCAGGGTCAATGCCAGAGGCAGAAACTCGGTATTGCTCTCCGCAGCATGCTGCGCGAACAGCTCTGTCTGGACCTTGAGTGTTGCCCGCGCCAGACCCGGCCCGCCACTCTGGGCTATCGCCGCAAGATCATCAAAGGCTGAAAGCCGTGCCTGATGGGGTGACATTTTTGACGCAACGCTTTGACTGAACAATGACTTCCAGACCCTCGCACAAAAACATTAGCAGTCCGTTAACCATCGGGGAGCCTGATGCGACAGGACGTGAGTCGGGGCATGACTGAACCGCTTTGCGTCACATGAGATTTTTCGTGATGGAGAACGTCATGGGTCAGGTGATCCCGTGGCCAGGACCAGAGCTCAGACCCGGCAAGCCCACACATGACTTCGATGGGCCAAGGGGGCGCGTTCTTCTGTTTCTCGGCGTCAGATATGAGCGGCACGATGACGAAGGTGGCGCGCCGCCAGTCGCCCCTCGCGTCACGCGCAACGAGCGGCCATCCCGGCGTCGCAAGCGCGGATGACGCGTGCTGCCCCGCGCCTGTGGGTTATGCTGCTATGTGCGGGCCTCGGTGCCTGCGCGGCGGATGTGGGCGATCTTGGCCGGGCCCGGCCATCCGTCTGGCACTCCGATATCTATCCATATGCCGGAGCGCAGTTTGCCTGGTTGAGGGGTGAACAGGTCTCCGGTTTTCATCTCACTGACGATGAGATCGAGCTGCGCGACCGCAGTTGGCGTTACATCATGCCGGCGCATGAGCAATCATGGTTCCATAAGAACGTGCAGGAACTGGCGCGCACGCGGATCATTCCGGTTGCCTGGCAGACCACGGAACCTGATCGTTATGGTGTGGCGCTGGTCCATGCGCCGTTCCGCTCCGAGCAATCGCGCTATCGCCGCCTGTCGGAAGATGCCGTCGCGGATGCTGCGCTGATCGCGCCCTACTGCCGGATTGCCCAGAAGGTCGTCGCTGCTGACAAGGTGCGGTTGAAGACGGCCACTGCTTCGCCGTCTGTCTTGCCGCTGATGCTGGCGCACGCTGATGCCCGGGTCTCTGAGAATGAAGGCATGATCGCCTGGGTGCGCGAGCGCATGACATACCGGCTGCAGACCTATCGGCATGCGCTCGACAATCTTGTGGTCCAGATGCCGTCGCGCGAAGCAATCATGGCAGAGCGCGCTGTGCTCTCCCTCGAACGCGATCTCAGGATTTGTGCGGGTCTGGTTGTTCAGAGCTATCAGCTTGGCCCGCCCTTGGTCAGCAAGCACTGAGCGTTTTCAGCTAGCGCTGCCGCAAGCCATTGCCTTGACCAGCGCTTCGGCGATCGGCCGGTCCGAAGGCTGCCTGACCAACGCGCGGATCACCACGATGCCTTGTCGCGCCGGCGCGATCACGCGCAGTTCGCGTTGGCTGTCGCCGTCATCATCACGGCTCAGCCTGTCTTCGAGCTGTAGCTGGTCGAGCACCACGAACTCGATCACACCGCGCTGTGCGGCCTTGTCGGTGACGGCATAGAAAACACCGCCGCCGCGCACATGGACGGACACCGCAATCGGTGTCTGGCCTGAGCGCGCGCTGATGCGCAAGGGTCCGTCGGCCAGATCAAAACCGCAGACGCCGACTGCGGTCAGCGGATCGGCATCCAGTATCTGGATGTCCTGGCCGTTGGGACCGGTGATCAGATCGGCTTTCCCGTCGGCCCCTGAACCAACGAAAACCGAAGCTGAATCAAGGGCTGCATAGCGCGGAATGAGCAGCACGGTGCCCAGATGCGCGATGCCCGCCAAAGATATGAACAACGCCAGCGAATGCAGTAGCCTCAGGCCAAGGCGCGGCTTCAGGTGCAACAGCGTGCGCATCTCAGCCGGAATTCCTGCATGACAGCCGTTCGATGCGCGGCAACGATGACGACGGCAATTGCGCGATCGCGGCAGAGGAGGGCGTGTCGTAGAACCGCAGGATCAGATTGAACCCTCTGTCTGCTGGCAGCCTCAGCCATGTGCCAGCCGCAATCATGGTGGATGCCGTGATGACAAGCTGCCCGGTTTCGTCCGTGACCACGTCAGCGTCGCTCAGTGCTGCGGCCTGAGGGCCGGACAGCGCCCGGTTTGCCGTGTCGGCTACAGTCATTGTCCAGCCGCGCGAGGGCAAGGTCGAGCCGATGATCCGGTAGCTGCAACGTGCGTCCAGTGCTGCGGCGGTGCTGTCTGACTGGGCGACAAGCTGAATGCCTTCACCAGCTGCCAGCGGCAAGTGCGGCCCACGCGCCAGGATGGCCCGTCCATATGGGTCCACATCGCTTGAGCCCATGCGCGGGAAGCTTTGCCAGGGGCCAAGATGGACGGCCCCAAACGGAGGCCGCTCGCCAAGAAGCATCCAACCACTGCCAATGCCGACAATAAGGGACGACAGCACGAGGACGAAAAGATTGCGCGTCTTCATGTCGGGCCTGAGCCCGAGAAGGCGGTCCTTGCGGTTGAGAACAAGCGGTGTCGAGAGTGATCCGGACAGGCCGGGGGGCTGGCTCATGTCAGTGAACCTCGGCGATCCGGGCCGATTTAGCGCCAACCGGAGCCTGCCGGAAGGAACCCGCCGTTCTTTCAGCGGCAGAAATATCGACCGGTCTTGCTGGTTGCACCGCGCGGAACATGTCCTCGACGCGGCTGATCACTTCAAAGGATCGGCGCGACAAGTGCCCTGGGCGCAATTGCTGGATCTGCTCCGGCGTCGGCGAAATGGCGGGTTGCCGACCTGCATTGGCGACAACCGCGCGTGGGTCCGGTGGTAACGCATTCACGCCAGGAATGGGTTTGAGGTCAAGGCCGGCATGGGCATAACTCATGATTTCCTTGAATGTCATGGCCGGCAGCGAGCCACCCGTCATGTTCTCGGTCTCGCTGGAGTCGTCGTTGCCATACCAAACGCCGGTGACCATGTTGCCGGTATAGCCGACATACCAGGCATCCTTGTAGCCATTCGTCGTGCCCGTCTTTCCGGCAGAGACCACGCCATCAAGCGCGGCCCTTCGCCCTGTGCCTTCGGTCGGCACTTTGGAAAGGAGGAAGTTCATGTCCTGCGCCACGGAGGCGGGCATGATCTGCTCGCCAGTGGCCGCATCGCGGTCACGGCGCCAGATCAGGTTGCCATTCGAGGAGAAAACCTCCAACGCGGCGAAGGGTCGTGCACGGCGACCGTTGTTGGCCAGCGTGGCGTAGCCGCTGGTCATGTCGAGAACCGTGACTTCGGCAGCGCCAATGGGCAAGGCGACCGAATCCGTCAGCGGGGTCGACACCAGCCCCATCTTGCGCGACATGTCGATGATGCGGCGGCGGCCTGCGGCAGCGGCGCGGCCATCATGCGTCTCGCCCAGCGCCCGGCCCATCTGGATCGACATCCTGACCGGGATGGTGTTGATTGACTTGGCCATGGCCACCGTCAGCGGCATCGAGCCGGCATAGGAACGACCGTAGTTATTGGGGCACCAGTTGCCGATGCAGACAGGCGCATCTGTCACGATCGAATTCGGCTTGAACAAGCCTTGCGTCAGCGCTGCCGCATAGACGAACGGCTTGAACGACGAGCCAGGCTGGCGTGCCGCATCGGTCGCGCGGTTGAACTGGCTGCTGCCATAGTCACGCCCGCCCACCATGGCGCGTACTCCGCCATCGACGTCGAGCGTCGCGGTCGCGGCCTGGGTCGCCCCGTAGTCCGGCCCGAACTGGCGCAAGATCTGTTCGACAGCCTGGTCCGACTTGGCTTGTATCGCCGGATCATGTGGCGTCTTGACGGTCAACACCCGATCAGCGCCGAACATGCCAGCGTCAGCCATGCGGGTGACGTCCTCAAAGGCCCAGTCGAGATAGTAGTCAGGCGATGATCCACGTGCCCTGTCGATCGGCGTCGCCGGGTTGCGCTTTGCACCATCGACCTGGCCTGCGCTGAGAAACTTCGCTTCCACCATGTTGGAGAGAACATCAATGGCGCGGGCGCGCGCGGCGGGTAGGTTGATATGCGGAGCAAAGCGCGTCGGTGCCTTGAAAAGCCCAGCCAGCATGGCCGACTCGGCAAGGGTCACATCCTTCACCGACTTGCCGAAATAATACTCAGCCGCAGCTCCAACACCGAATGCTCCGCCACCCATGTAAGCGCGGTCGAGATAGAGCTTGAGGATTTCGTTCTTGGTCAGTCTCTGCTCGAGCCAGATTGCAAGGAAAGCTTCCTTGATCTTGCGGTCAATCGAGCGCTGGTTCGACAGGAACAGGTTCTTGGCAAGTTGCTGGGTAATCGTCGAGCCACCTTGAACCACGCCGGAAGCGCGGGCGTTGACAGTCAGAGCGCGTGCCAGGCCGATCGGGTCGATGCCCAGATGCTCATAAAATCGACGGTCTTCAGTCGCAAGCGCTGCCTTGATCAGGTGATCGGGCAGGTGTTCAAGCTTCACGGAATCATCCTGCCGGATACCGCGCTTGCCGATCTCGGAGCCATAGCGGTCAAGAAATGTGACAGCCAGCGGCTGGCGACGCACGAAGTCCTCGCTCGCGTCCCGCACCGATGATTGCGCCAGGACAGTCAGCACAAGCAGCCCTGCAAGTGATATTGTTATGGCTTCGCTACTGCCTTCCGCAAGGAAACGCTTGCCACCTGACACGGAAAAACGCCCCATCAGCGAGCGGAAACGCTCGTAGCGTTCGCCCGCAGAACGCCCGGCAGAGTAAAGCGTTGAGTCAATCGCAGCATCGGCTCCGAGCGCCAGACGCCTCAACCTGCTCCAGATGGTCTTCTTGCGAAATTCCACGTTGATCGATCCTGATCCCGTTCTGACCCAGAACTGTCATGTTCCCGGTCAACTATTCTTAAACCCTGTCTCAGCGCGTGACGCAATTGGCTGCGCGATCAACAGGAAGTGTGCTTCCGGCAACAGCCACGCAAGAATGCAGCCAGCTCCCCACTTCGCATTAACTTCTGAGCCGCTTCACGGCGCCGGGCACATGTAATTCTGAAACAACGAACTTGGATTTGGACAAAATTTAAATCGAAATAAGTAAATGCAAATGCTTAATGCACGTAAAATTCGTTAATTTTACCTTGTTTCGACGTTAACCTTGTGGGTTGATGTCGGATTTGGGACAAGGGTTCAACAGCAACATCACATCTCGTCTGTTTGAAACCGGAGTTCACGTCCATGACCAAATTTGCTCTCAAGTTGGCCCTTGCATCCGGCGTGTTGATGTCCGCTTCGGTTGCTGCCGTTGCTGGTGGCGATTGCCGTGGCAGCGCCTGCTACAAGCTCGTTGTTACCCCGCCGGCTTACCAGACTGTCTCGGAGCAGGTCATGGTTCGCCCGTCACAGCGCATCGCTCGTCACATTCCCGCAGAATACGGCACGGTGTCTGAAACAGTGACCGTCCGCCATGCCCAGACCATCGCTCGCCACATTCCTGCCGTCTACGGCACGACCGCAGAGACTGTCATGGTTGCGCCTGCCGGCAAGGTCTGGCAAATCAGCTACGACGCGCATGGCAACAAGGTTGGCTGCTGGGTCTCGACCCCGGCGCGCTATGCAACGCAACACCGCCGCGTGGTTGTTCGTGAAGCCCAGACTGTGCACCACACCATCCCGGCTGTTCATGCCCAGCGTCACCGCCAGGTTGTGGTGCGCCATGCAGCGGTCGAATATGACACCATTCCAGCCGCCTACCAGACCAATCATCGCCATGTGATGGTGCATCCGGGCTCGAAAGCCTGGGCTCCGGTTCGCGGCTACTGACGTTTGACACAGCCTTACCACGGCGTTCCTTGCCCCGGCCTTTGAGCCGGGGCTTTTTCTTTTGAAGCTCCTGGTCTCTAGGCCTGGGCTTTGGGCACCAATGCTGTCTTCAAACCGACATGGTATTCAGCAAACTTATCGCCTGTGAGGCCTTGCAGCCGCATTCGCTGCGCGCCAATTAACAGTCGGTGCCGTTCGGTGCCCACCATAACCAGAGGAGAGTGACGATGACGCCGCAAGAACGCGACGTAATCGCCGGCATTTTTGATCGGCTGAAGCAGGCTGCCAACCAGCCGCGTGATCCTGAAGCTGAGAAGTTCATTGCCGAGCGGCTCGCGCAGCAGCCTTACGCGCCCTATGCCATGGCCCAATCGGTCTATGTGCAGGAGCAGGCTCTGACAAACATGCAAAGCCAGATCGAGGAATTGCAGGCTCAGGTCCAGCAGCTGCAGAGCCAGCCCCCGCAGCAGCAGGGCGGTTTTCTGTCCGGTCTGTTCGGCGGTGGCACTCCAGCCCGGCCACCGGTTGCTGCACCGCAGCCCATGCAGCGTCCGATGGGCGCGCCGGGCATGGCAATGGCGCCGCAGCACGGTGGCATGGCTCAAGGCGGCCCCATGCAGGGCGGTCCAAACCACGGCGGTCCAAATCAGGGCGGTCCTTGGGCCGGCCAGCAGCCTGGTCAACAAGCTGCCGGTCCATGGGGTGGCGCTGCTCAGCCACGTCAGGGTGGCGGTTTCATGCAAACGGCCATGATGACTGCAGCTGGCGTTGCAGGCGGCATGGTGCTCGGCAATGTGCTGATGAATGCATTCCAGGGCAGCAAGCCACCAGCGCCCACACCCGCCGGTGAACAGAGCGCGTCCGCCGAGCCAGCTTCGAACGAAGGCCCGGCAGATGGCGGTCAGGCAGAAATGCAGCCTGCATCCTACGAAGACCCCGGCCAGTACAATGATGGCGGTGGCGACGAGTGGGCCTGAGCCTCTTCGGCGGTCTACAGGATTGAAGATCAGACCCGCCGGTTCATCCCGGCGGGTTTTTGCATTCTGAGATGCCGACGCGATCACAGTTTCAGGTTGTCTTCTTGATTATAATCATTCTAATGTAACGCATGCTCAAACGCTTTGACGATCTGACCGAACCCGAAGTCCTCGCACTGGCCATTGCCAACGAGGAGGAGGACTCGCGGATTTATCTGAATTTTGCCAACCGCCTGCGCGCCCAGTTCCCCGGCTCCGCAAAGGTGTTCGACGAGATGGCGGTGGAGGAGCAAGGTCACCGGCATATGCTGCTGGAGTTGTTCGAGAAGAAGTTCGGCAAGGAGATGCCCTATATCACCCGCGCTGATGTGCGCGGCTTTCTCAAGCGCAAGCCTGTGTGGTTGATGGAGGGTCTCCGGATTGATGTCGCCCGGCGTCAGGCGGAGCTCATGGAGTTCGAGGCGTCGCAGTTCTACGCCAAGTCGGCCGAACGGGCGCGCGATGTCGATGTGCGCAAGCTCCTCGGCGATCTCGCCGAGATCGAGAAGAAGCACGAGAGCCTGGCCGCCAAGCTTGGCGAAGCCAATGTCACGCTCGATGTGAAGGCCGAGGAGGATGCTACCCGCAAGCGCCTGATGGTGCTGCAGGTGGTGCAGCCGGGCTTGGCCGGCCTGATCGATGGCTCGGTGTCGACGCTTGCCCCGATTTTCGCCGCCGCTTTCGCCACGCAGAACACCTGGGAAACCTTCCTGATCGGGCTCGCGGCGTCGGTCGGTGCGGGCATCAGCATGGGCCTCACCGAGGCCATGTCGGATGATGGTGCCATCACCGGGCGCGGCTCGCCATGGCTACGCGGCGTGGTGTGTGGCGTGATGACGGCGCTGGGTGGGCTTGGTCACACACTGCCTTACCTGATCCCCGATTTCTGGACCGCGACCATCGTGGCCGCCATCATCGTGATCTTCGAGCTCTGGGCGATTGCCTGGATCCGCTGGAAGTACATGGAAACGCCGTTCACCCGCGCCGTGGTGCAGATCGTGCTCGGCGGCTTGCTTGTGCTGGGTGCGGGAATATTGATCGGCGCGAGTTGATCAGCGAGATCATGGGTACGGAGCATTGCGCACAAGACCGCTACCCACTTTTGTGTGCAATGCTTCAGAACAGAAAACCCGCCCCGTTGGCGGCGGGGCGGGTCTGGATGAGGTTCTGGTGCAACGTGGCGACGCTGGCCAGACCCCGGTCCTGCGGGATGCGCCGGCCCTGCGGTTGACAAGGCTTGAGGCGCAGGAACCCGCGAAGGGCAATCACGTCATGTCAGATCACGATCACACGCATGCCGACGCGGACGCGGTTATACAGATCCGTCACATCGTCATTGGTCATGCGGATGCAGCCGGATGATACAGCCTGCCCAATGGTGTGCGGCTCGTTGGTGCCATGGATGCGATAGAGCGACGAGCCGAGATACATCGCGCGCGCGCCCATCGGATTCTCCGGGCCGCCGGGCATGAAGCGCGGCAGGTCAGGACGGCGCTTCAGCATGGCGGCAGGCGGTGTCCAGTCCGGCCACTCTGCCTTGCGGGTGATGCTCTTCAAGCCCGCCCATTCGAAGCCCGGGCGCCCGACCCCGATGCCGTAGCGCAGGGCCCGGCCATTGTCCTGTACGAGATAGAGAAATTTCGATGGCGTATCGATGACGACCGTGCCGGGGCGGTGGGGGCCATCATAGGCCACCTCCTGGCGTTCGAACCTGGCGTCAAGCACTCGCTCGATGGGACGCTCGATCTCGTTGCGTTGCTGCAAGCCTGCCATTTGGCGCGATGCGGGTAGCGCCTGCTGGCCTGTGAACGGATCGATCTCCGGTGCCGGTGCCCGGCGGCTTGTCATCGGACGCGGCAAGGTTTGCGCTGGCGGCTGGTAGCGCGAGCCCGGTGTCGGATCGACGCCTGTCATCAGGAACTCGATGAAACCACCACCCAGCGCACCGGGCTGATGGGCCGGGCGCTGCTGGCCGACCGAGCCGGTGTGCTCGACACTTCGCCCGCGCTGTGGAGAATTCGAAAAATAGGCCTGTGCTGAGGCTTGTCCAGCCATCAGGGCTGAAGATGCGCTGCCGAGCAGCAATGCAAAACAGAACTTTGACACGGAACGCATACGCACACTCATCAACTGACACTGACAAGCGCAAAGTTGCGCCTGCCAGTTCAACGGATGGTAAATGAAATCAGGGCTGGGGCCTGTTGTTGTTCACCATGCCCGTTTTCCGTTTGGTATGGTTACCGGCGGACGCAAGAACGCGGTTAACGAGCAATTATCTGCCGCCGCAGCGCACGAAGACCATCACGCCATAGCGGTTGGCAACGGTCGGTTCGAGCCAGCGTAGCACGAACTGGTTGGGCTGGAAGCTGATAAACTCGCGGTCCTTGGCACCGCTCGTGTCGCTGGCAGGCCCGATGGTGATCCGGCCGGTGAAGCTGCTGGCGATGACATGCTCGCTCTTTTGCGGCTGATCCGGCTGGTTCAGCATCACCCCGCCATTCGGGCCGCGCGCGATGATGTAAGGCGCATTGCAGAAGCCGCGCGCCGCCGAAGTCACCTTGGCCGCATCGCTTTCGCGGAAATAGGCGGCAAGGCCCCAGCGCCCGACCATCTGATCGGCACTCTGGGCCTGTGCCAGCGTGCTCGAAGCGGCCAGCATGCCAAGAGCGAACAGGGTGGTCTTCACGGTCAACATTGTCATGGCGCTGCCTTCAGCTTTCGCGTCCTGAGATAGGCCATCAGATGTTGCCGGCAACCACCAAGATTACCGGCAATCATGGTTCCGCCATAGACGATGGCTCCAACGATCAACTGCAGGCACAGCGCCAGCGCCGCAGGCTGCATGGCCCGCAGGGGCAGGAGGCAAACCGTCATCAGGACAAGCCCGAGTACAATCAGTCCCAGACTACCCAGGCTCGGCCTCACCAGTTCATGCCGCATCGCCCCGCAGGCGATGATCAATGCTGCCGCCACGAAGCCCGCCGACATGGCCGCCGCGATACCGGTTGGGCCAAGCGCCATGCCCATCGTCGTCAATGGCAGGACGAAGAGCAGAGCGCCATTGATGCTGACTGCGGCTGCGGCGGCCACGGTCGACATCACGGTTTTCTGCGCGATGAGGTTCACCGGATTGAAGCCCACCTGCATCAGCGACATGGTCACGAACGCCGGCATCAGGACCCACATGTATAGGCTGAAATGCCCACGGAAGGCAGGTGGCACCACCAGCGCCTCGAAAGCAGGCATGACCAGCAACCAGCCAGCGCCAACCGGCAGGATGATTGCCAGAACAATGACAAGGTTCTGCCTGATGCGCGCATGGGCTGCGGCCAATCCGTCACGATCGAACGCGCGCACGGCGAGCGGCAGCAACATGATCTCGAGTGTTGCACCAAGTGTGCCCATCAGCTTCACGCCGATATCGGAGGCCAGCGCGAAATATCCGGCCTCGGCCAGGCCATGGCTCGTCGACATCACAGAGCGATTGAGCAGCGGAATTGTCGAGAGCAGGACATTGGTGGCCACCAATGGCAAGGCGTAGATTGCGAAAATCCTGAGTTGCGATCTGTCGATGGACTTCAGCATGAGCGGTGCATCTGCCAGCGCGCGGCGTACTGAAATCAGCGCCGCCAGCGAACTCAAGGCCGAGCCGACCAGCACGAGGGCCGGGTCTTTTGTCAGCCAGGCACCGCCAACCATCAGGACAAGCGCCATGACATTCTTGATGATGACCATGCGGGCGTAGACAACGTCTTCTGCACGTGCCCGCGCCACGGCTTGCTGATAGTCGAAAAGCCCGCCGATGACCCCGGCGGCAACGGCGCCCGCCACGATTGCGGTCGGTATCTTGAGATCGACGCCCGCGATGATCGCGGTGAACAGGATGACGATCAGTCCCAGCGTGCAAAGCGCTGCCATGCCATCCAGTGTCGCCCGGATCGATGGCTCGATGACGCGCTTGTCTTTCGAATAGAACCGGATGGTCGATAGTTTCAACCAATCGATGCCGAACGCGTTGATCAGCACCAGCAACGCCGCACCCAGCGCATAAAGCCCGAATTGCTCCGGGCCGAGAAACTGCGCGATCAGCAGTCCCAACACGAAGTTGAGTGCCGAGTTGATCGCAAAGGTGACGGCGAGCAGCATGACATTCCACGTTCGTTGGCGACGACTTCACGTTCTGGATGACACAGAGCCACCAACAAATCGTTGCGTCTGGCGCATTGCGTGCCAGCGAGAGCCCGCAACAACCGTGCTTCCACGAGGGCACTCATGTTGCTAACAGGGCGCATGCCGGTCACTGCTTTAATCCCCGATAGCCAGCCAGAGTTGCGCCCCGCAAGGGACAGCGATGGTTTGGCGGTTGCCGCGCTGATCGCTGCCTGCTTTGGCGAATATCCTGGCTGCCTGTTCTCGCGGGATGAATTCCCGGAACTCCATGCTCCCGCAAGGTGGGCTTTGGCGCGCGGCACCCGGATGTGGGTGATCGACGGGCCGGATGGCACCATTGCGGGCTGCATCTGCGCCACGCCGGATGGGCAGGGCGCGGTCGAACTGCACAAGTTCTATCTGGCCAGCAACTTGCGCGGCTCGGGGCTGGCGCAAAACCTCATGACAAAAGTATTCGAGTTGGCCAGCGAAACCAACGCAACGATGATTTTCCTGTGGACCGACACGCGCTTCACCCGGGCCCACCGGTTCTATGAAAAGCTGGGCTTTGCGCGTCAGCCGCAAACCCGGCTGCTCGGCGATATCTCGAATACCGAGGAGTTTTTCTACACGTTGAAGCCGGCTACATCGCCGTGAGACTGAAACAGCGCATTCTCGGCCTGCCGCCATTGCTGCTGGCAATCTTCGGCGTCTTCGTGCTCACCTGCATGGATGCGGTGATCAAGGCCCAGATGCAGGTGCATCCGGTCTTAGTGTCGGTTTTTCTGCGCTTCGTCATGGGCGGTCTCGTGGCGATTGTCGTCTTGATCATCCTGAAGCCGCCAAAACCGACCAAAGCCGAGACCACGGCCAATCTGCTGCGCGTGCCGCTTGTGGTGCTGACGGCCGGGTCGTTTTTCTTCGCGATCAGCCTCCTGCCACTTGCCGAAGCGATCAGCCTGTCGTTCCTCGCGCCCTGCTTCATCGCCGTTCTGGGGGTTGTCTGGCTCAAGGAGTGCATTGATCGAGCGATCATAGTTGCGCTGGTTTTCGGCTTCTGCGGCATGGCAGTGATGCTCTGGCCCAACATCCAGACCGGCCAGACCTCGTCGACGCTGGGGATCGGCGCGGCGCTGTTCTCGGCGTTTGCCTATGCCGTGAACATCATCCTGCTGCGCAAGCTGGCCGTGAACCAGCATCCGGCCACCATCGTCGCCTTCCAGAACATTGGCCCGGCGCTGCTGCTATCGCCGCTGGCACTGTGGCAGTGGTCCGGGCCAGATGTGTGGGACATGGCCATGTTTGGGCTTGCCGGCCTGCTTGGCGTCGTCGGCCATCTGGCGCTGACGTTCGCTTTCTCGAGGGCCAATGCCTCGCGCCTTGCGCCGACCGAATACACTTCGCTGGTCTGGGCGGCCCTGATCGGCTTCGTCGCCTTCGCCGAAGTGCCGACGGTCTACACATGGGCAGGCTCCGCCCTGATCATCGCCGGGTCGCTGGCGCTGATGCGCAGGCCGCATTGAACGGGCAACACCCATAGCGGTCGTGGTTAACCAAACCTGCCTTTGAACGCCGGGACCGTGCTTGTGTCCTTGACTCCGGCCTGCCTCGAGCCTATCTCCCGCTCACTCGCTGGCACTCACTTGGTGAGACTGCTAACGATCTGGGCCGCACCGGCCCGCTCACATGTGTTCAATTGAGCAAAGGAAACACATCCATGAAGTTCCGTCCGCTGCATGACCGCGTGGTCGTCCGCCGCATCGAAGGCGAAGACAAGACCAAGGGTGGCATCATCATCCCGGAAACCGCCAAGGAAAAGCCCCAGGAGGGCGAAGTGATCGCAGTGGGCTCGGGCGCACGCGATGACAATGGCAAGATCGTCGCGCTCGACGTCAAGAAGGGTGATCGCATCCTTTTCGGCAAGTGGAGCGGCACTGAAGTCAAGATCGATGGTCAGGAACTCCTGATCATGAAGGAATCCGACATCATGGGCATCGTCGGCTGATAGACGACATTATGAGTCCCGTCGGCTGATAGCTGACTGCCTTTCGGGGAGCGTCGGCCTGACGCCGGCGCTTCCTTACTCCCTTTCCCAGATTCAAAGTTCGATAGGAGCTTACAATGGCTGCCAAAGACGTCCGTTTTTCGTCTGACGCGCGCGACAAGATGCTGCGCGGCGTCGATATCCTTGCCAATGCTGTCAAGGTCACGCTCGGTCCCAAGGGCCGCAATGTCGTGATCGAGAAGAGCTTCGGCGCACCCCGCATCACCAAGGACGGCGTCACCGTCGCCAAGGAAATCGAACTTGCCGACAAGTTCGAGAACATGGGTGCCCAGATGGTGCGCGAAGTCGCGTCCCGTCAGAACGACCACGCCGGTGACGGCACCACCACCGCGACCGTGCTGGCCCAGGCCATCGTTCGCGAAGGTTCCAAGGCCGTTGCGGCCGGCATGAACCCGATGGATCTCAAGCGCGGCATCGACATGGCTGTTGAAGCCGTCGTCGCTGACCTCAAGAAGAACTCCAAGAAGGTCACGTCGAACGCCGAAGTGGCGCAGGTCGGCACCATCTCCGCCAACGGCGACGTGTCGGTCGGCAAGATGATTTCCGAAGCCATGCAGAAGGTCGGCAACGAGGGTGTCATCACCGTCGAAGAAGCCAAGACCGCCGAAACCGAACTCGATGTCGTCGAAGGCATGCAGTTCGATCGCGGCTATCTCTCGCCGTACTTCATCACCAATGCCGAGAAGATGATTGCCGATCTCGAGGACGTCTACATCCTCATCCACGAGAAAAAGCTGTCGTCGCTGCAGGCGATGCTGCCAGTTCTGGAAGCTGTTGTGCAGACCGGCAAGCCGCTGCTGATCGTTGCCGAAGACATCGAAGGGGAAGCTCTCGCCACCCTCGTCGTCAACAAGCTGCGCGGCGGCCTCAAGGTTGCAGCCGTCAAGGCACCAGGCTTCGGTGACCGCCGCAAGGCGATGCTCGAAGACATCGCCATCCTGACCGGTGGCCAGATGATCGCCGAAGACCTCGGCATCAAGCTGGAATCAGTGACGCTTGCCATGCTCGGCCGCGCCAAGAAGGTGCGTATCGAGAAGGAAAACACCACCATCGTTGATGGCGGCGGCAAGAAGAAGGACATCGAAGGCCGCGTTTCGCAGATCAAGGCGCAGATCGAGGAAACCACCTCGGACTACGACCGTGAGAAGCTCCAGGAGCGTCTGGCCAAGCTCGCAGGCGGCGTCGCGGTCATCCGCGTCGGCGGCTCGACCGAAGTCGAAGTCAAGGAAAAGAAGGACCGCGTGGACGACGCACTGAACGCCACCCGCGCTGCGGTGGAAGAAGGCGTTCTGCCAGGCGGCGGCGTGGCCCTGCTCCGTGCAGCACTCGCCATCGGCAAACTGAAGCCACAGAACGAAGACCAGAAGATCGGCATCGAGATCGTCAAGAAGGCGCTCACAACGCCAGCTCGCCAGATCATCGAGAACGCCGGTGACGATTCGGCTGTCATCGTCGGCAAGCTCGCCGAATCGAAGGACTACTCGGCTGGCTACAATGCCCAGACCGGTGAGTACGTCGACATGATGAAGGCCGGCATCATCGACCCGACCAAGGTCGTGCGCACCGCCATCCAGGATGCAGCCTCGATCGCAGGCCTGCTGATCACCACCGAAGCCATGATTGCTGAAGCTCCGAAGAAGGACTCCGGCGCTTCAATGGGCGGCGGCGGCGGTGGCATGGGTGGCATGGGCGGTATGGACTACTGAAAGTAGGTCATCCGCCGCCTTCCGGGCACGAACATGAGCAAAGCCGCCAACAGGCGGCTTTGCTTTGCGGTATGGAGGACTGAAAGCAGGCCATCCGCCGCTTTCCGGGCAATAACGTCCAAAGCCGGGAACACCCGGCTTTGATGCAAATATACAACGCAAGGCTGCCAACAGGCGGCATTTCGGCATTTTGTACCTTGAGCTATGTTGGTCGCGACTGTTTTCCGCTACTAACGAATCTGCAATTGATCTCTGCGGGTCGCATATTGCTCGAACAACTCGAGGTGTCGGCATACCTGCGTTTGCGCAGAGTTTTAACGTCACGTTCAAAGTTCTTCGGCAAGTCAGGCTCGCTCGCCGATCTTTTCAGGGAGTGTTGCACGTTTGCACTACCCCTAGGTGCCGAGTTCGATTACAAAAAATTCGGGTTTCATTTAAACTGTCCAAAAAGGGGCTACACATGAAGAAGTTCACTCTCGTTCTCGCCGCCGTCCTGACCGCCGCTGCACTTGGCGCATGCGCTGGCAAGTCGCCAGTCGGCAAGGGCAAGTCACCAGTGGTTGCTCCGCAGGCAGCCCCGATCGCCGTTCGCGGCTGATTGAGAGACTAGCGTCTCACTATCTTGATCCGGCAGTTTGCACCTGCAGACTGCCGGATTTTACGTTTCACGCACTCGCCTTGGTGTGGCGAATTTCGGGCTTTCGGTCTTGAAGAGGAGCGTCCCTATGTGGAGTTCTGTCAGAACAAGACAATCATTCATCCAGCGTTGTGTCATTGTTGTTCCGCTCGTCCTTGCTGCCGCCGCCTGCACGCCGGACAAGGAACTTGATCTCGCCTCGCCTGTGGCAAGCAGCGTGGATGGAATACATGCAACTGCAGCTGCGCCAACTTACGCATCAACGACATCACCCGGCAGTGGAATGCATCAGAAGCCAGTGCGCTCGTCGCGCACGGTGCCGGTTCAGCCACAGCGCGAACCTGTCTATTATATCGAATTCCGGTCTCGTTCAGCGGCAAGCTACGGCCACACCTTCGCGTCGGTCGGCAAGCTCGACGCTTCCGGCAACATCGAGACCAGCGAGATTGTCGGTTTGCATCCGGCGACGGAAAGTCCCATTCCTTGGATGATCGGACATATTCTGCCGGTCCCGTCCGAAACTGGTGCCAGCGATGGCGATCTCGAGGAGAAATATTGGACTGCGCGTTACCGCGTGCGCATGAACCAGCAGCGCTACGATGCCGTTATGTCTGATATCCGAAAACTGCAGTCATCTTCCCCTGCGTGGCATGCCGTGTTTTACAACTGCAATGCATTTGTTGGTGATGTGGCGAAGTTGATGGGGTTGAAGGCTCCAGCCAACTCCATGCTTTTTCCCAAAGAGTATATCGAAGAATTGGCATCCGTGAACGGTGCCTGATCGTTTTCTCATAAGGTTTGAACCCATGCTCGCGCGTGTCTGCAAGGTTGTTGTTGTTGTTTGTTTTGGTGCCATGTTGAGCGCCTGTGCCGGAACATCGGATCTGGCCGGTTTCGGCGGTTCTGGTGGTCGTCTGGCTGATTTCAGCAGCCTGCCTTCCAGTGGCCACCTTGCGGTATCACGCGATGGAGCGACAATTCCCGACGTGCTGCTGGATGCACGCAAGCAAGCCATGAATGTCGGTTCCACACGCGGTGTGTCCGTCGCGTACAAAGGCTCGGAAGAGCCAGGCACCATCGTGATCGAACAGGCGCGCCATGCATTGTATATTGTCGAGGCCGGCGGCAAGGCGACCCAATACAAGGTTGCGATCGGCAAGAAAGAAAACCAGTGGACTGGCACATCCCGCGTCACGGCTGTGCACCTTCAGCCCGGCTGGGCCCCACCCGCATCGATGCGCCGTCCCGGTGCCGACCCGAATGCCATGATCCCAAGCGGTGCGCCAAACAATCCCATGGGTATCGGCGCAATGACGCTTTCGGGTGGTGACTACGCGATCCATGGCACCAACCGGCCCGATTCGATCGGGCAAGCCGTCTCGGGAGGCTGCTTCCGCATGCTCAACGAGGACGTTGCAGACCTGATGCGCCGCATCAAGGTGGGCACCAAGGTCGTCGTCAACGGTTGACGTGTTTGCCGGTGCTTGTCATCGGCGGCAAATCGGACCACGTTTTGTCTGTTCAAGCACCGGCAGGGCGAGGCTTATAGCGGATGGACTTCACGCTTTCACCCTCGCTCGAAGATGTGCGCCGCCGAACGCGTGACTTCGTCGCTGAGCATGTCCTGCCAGTTGAGCACAATCGGGCCAACTGGGACAGCCACGACAATATTGCCCATGCGCCTTTGCAGGCCCTGCGCCTCAAGGCGCGGGCAGCCGGTCTCTGGTCGCCCCAGGTGCCGGTGTCGCTCGGCGGCATGGGTCTGTCCATGGTCGGCCAAGCGGCCATGTACGAAGAGGCCAATCGTTCGATTTTCGGCCCTGTCTGCTTAAACTGTGCCGCGCCCGATGACGGCAACATGCGCGTGCTGTCGCAGGTCGGCAGCGACGCGCAAAAGGCGCGCTGGCTCGCCCCCATCATTGCGGGCGAGGTCCGTTCTGCCTTCGCGATGACCGAGCCTGCACCCGGCGGCGGCTCCGATCCCGGCATGATCACCACCAGTGCCACGCGCATCGGCAACACGTGGCGCATCAGCGGGCGTAAATGGTACATCACCGGCGCAGCCGAGGCAGCGCATTTCATTCTCATGGCGCGCACCGCCGATGATCCCCGCAAGGGCCTTACCGCCTTCCTTTTCCACAAGGAGCAGCCCGGCTGGGAGATCGTCAGGCGCATCGGCATCATGGGTCCGGAAGAGCACGGCGGCCACTGCGAACTTGCCTTCGATGGCCTCGAAGTCAGTGACGACAATGTGCTGATGGGCGTTGGTGACGGGCTCAAGGTTACGCAGATCAGGCTCGGGCCAGCCCGCCTGACCCACTGCATGCGCTGGCTGGGCCTTGCCAAGCGCTGTCTCGAAATCGCGCAGGACTATGTCAACAACCGGGAGGGTTTTGGCATCCGTCTGGCCGAGCGCGAAAGCGTGCAGATCAAGCTTGGTCAGGCCGCCAGCGCCATCGAGATCGGTCGGTTGCTCACCATGAAGGCGGCCTGGGCGCTCGATGCCGGCAGCCATGCCAAGACCGAGGTCTCGATGGCCAAGGTACAGGTCGCCGATACATTGCAGCTCTGCGCCGACACGGCCATCCAGCTCTGCGGCGCGCGAGGCTACTCGCGCGACACGGTGCTGGAATGGATCTACCGCTACGCCCGCCAGGCGCGGCTGGTCGATGGCGCGTCCGAGGTTCATGCCATGGTCCTCGCCAATGCCTACCGGGCCAAGGGCGATGGCTTCTGGCAGTGGGGCTGAGCCGTGGATGATGCGGCGCTGCAAAAGCTCGGCGGCTGGTTGGCCAGTGCCCTTGGCCGCAGCGTGGTGATCCAAAGTGCTGCCAAGCTGTCCGGCGGTGCCATCCAGCAGAACTGGCTGATCACTGGCGAGATTGGCGGCAGTCCCCGTGAACTGGTATTGCGCCAGAATGCAGCTGCGACGATCGGAGCCAGCCACAGCCGAGCACATGAATTCGCGTTGATCGAGGTTGCCCATGCAGCGGGCATCTTGGTTCCAGAGCCGGTTGCCTTCTGCGATGACAATACTGTGCTGGGTAGCCCGTTCGCGCTCATGGCCAAGGTCGAGGGTGTTGGATTTGGCCCCCGCATCGTCAAGGACATGAGTATTGGCGGCGACCGCAACCGATTGGCAGAGCGTCTGGGCCGTGAACTTGCTGCCATCCACGCCATTGTGCCAGGCACTCCCCACATCGGCGCGAAGCTTGCCTTTCTCGGTGCAGCACCTGCATCTCCTGGGCATGCGGAAATCGCCTATCTCCGCACAGCGCTCTATGCGCTTTGTGCAAGCCGCCCCGCTCTCGAATGGGGCCTGCGCTGGGCCGAGTTGAACGTGCCCGAAGCCGCACGCGTGACGCTCGTCCACAAGGATTTCCGGACCGGCAACTACATGGTTGACGCGGCTGGACTAACCGCGATCCTCGATTGGGAGTTCGCCGGCTGGGGCGACCCGATGGGCGACATCGGCTGGTTTTGCGCCGCCTGCTGGCGTTTCGGGCGCAGCGATCTTGAAGCCGGCGGCATCGGTTCGCGTGCCGCGTTCTATCATGGCTATCGCGAAGCTGGTGGCGATGCCATCAACGAGACCTCAGTCCATTTCTGGGAAATCATGGCGCACGTCCGCTGGGCCGTGATTGCGCTTCAGCAAGGCGAGCGGCACGCATCTGGCCGCGAATTCTCGCTTGAACATGCGCTGACCGGGCGCATCGCCGCCGAACTCGAACTGGCGGTACTGGAGATGACCACGCCGTCGGCAAGGAACTTGGCATGAACGCCGAAACCACCGGGCTTGACCTGCTGGCCGCCGTCGAACGGACGCTGGCTGGCGAGGTCGGTCCCGCGTTGTCCGGCGATGCTCGTTTCAAGACGTTGATGGCAGCCAGCGCCCTGCGCATGGTGATGCGGGAACTGGCGGGGGCTGTTGACCTTGCGACCGCGTCTGAAACGCTGACAACCTTCGGGTCTGCCGCGACATTGGTCGCGAGCATCCGCGACGGCGTGCATGACGGGGAAGCGAACCTTCATGCCGCGCTGGTTGCCGACGCACTGGCCCGGACGCGGGTCTCCAATCCGGCCCGCGCGGCGGCAAGCGCGTTCAATCAACCGGCCGGTGTCATACCCGGCGGCCATTTGGCAGATGGCGACACCAGGTGAATTGTCCCCTTTACTGGCGCGCTGCCCCTTGAGCGAGCACGCGGCTTGGTGTTTGCTGAGCCGATGACAAGCGCTGCCTTCAAGACCCACCTCATCCGCCAGTTCGGCTCTCCTGCCGTGGTCGTCGATCTCGATGTGGTCGAGGCCAACATCGCCCGCGTGCAGGCCGCCTGCGACGCGGCCGGGGTCGCAAACCGGCCGCACATCAAGACCCACAAGAGCCCCTTGATCGCTGCCATGCAGCGCGATGCGGGCGCGCGCGGCATCACTTGCCAGAAGCTTGGCGAAGCTGAAGTCATGGCGAGCGGCGGCATTGACGACATTCTGATCAGCTACAACATTCTGGGCGAAGACAAGGTGGCGCGGCTTGGTGCGCTGCTGCGCAATACGATGGTCACCGTCGCAGCTGACAATCCTGTCACCATTGCCGGTTTGCCGATAGCGGGAGACATCGCCGGACGGTCGTTGCCCGTGGTGGTCGAATGCGACACGGGCCGCAAGCGCGCCGGAGTGGAAACACCTCGAGAGGCGATGGAACTCGCCCGCCAGATCGCGGCATCACCGCATCTGAGATTCGCAGGCCTGCTGATGTATCCGCCTGAGGATCGTTGGCCTCAGACGCAAGCCTTCGTCGACGAGGTACGAGCGGGGCTGCGCGCCGAAGGCCTTGATCCGGTGATCGTCTCCACCGGCGGCACACCCAATATGGCCAATCTGGGACAGCTCAAGGGTGCCACCGAGCATCGCGCCGGAACCTACATCTTCAATGACCGGATGATGATGGCTTGCGGGCAGGCGACGCTGGCCGATTGCGCCTTGCAGGTCTACGCGACCGTGGTCAGCCGTGCGGCTCCCGAGCGCGGCATCCTCGATTCAGGTTCCAAGACGCTGACCGCCGATCCCGGCGGCGGGCTTGATGGCTATGGCTACATCATCGAGCACCCTGAGGCGCGCATCCACAAGTTCGCGGAAGAGCACGGCTTTCTTGATCTCGCCGCCTGTAATGATCGCCCGCAGGTCGGCGACATCGTGCGCATCATTCCCAATCATGTCTGCGTCGTCTGCAACATGGTGGATCGCTATGTCGCCGTGCGCGGTGAGCAGATCATCGGGGAAATTCCAGTGGCTGCCCGCGGGCGGCTGAGTTGAAGACATCAGCGTTCGCGTCGCTCACACATATTGTCTGGATTCCGGGTTCCGTCCGCGGACAAGCCGCTGCCGGCCCCGGAAATGCAAAGCAGGTCGGGCGCGTTTCCGGGGCGCGTAGCCGCATGCGGCGGAGCGAACCCGGAATCCAGACAATATGTGTGAGCGAAGCGAACGCCTCAATTCTCCCGCTTGATCGCGCTCTCGTGCCATTTGCGCAGGCACATATGTGATATCCAGCTGGTCATCAGGAAGATGGCGATGCCTGTCACCGAAATCATGATGAGCGCCGCAAACATGCGCGGGATGCGCAGCTGGTAGCCTGATTCAAGAATGCGATAGGCAAGGCCCGACGCATTGCCACCTGAACCCGCGACAAACTCCGCCACCACTGCACCGATCAGGGCAAGGCCGCCGGAGATTTTCAGGCCGCCCAGGAAATACGGCATCGCAGCTGGCAGGCGCAGGTAGCGCAGCGTTTGCCAGCGGTTGGCCTTGTAAAGCTGGAACAGATTGACGAGGTTGTGGTCGGCTGAATTCAGCCCGAGGATCGTGTTCGACAGGATCGGGAAGAAGGCGACAAGCCAGGCGCAGATCAGCAGAGACAGGTTGATGTCACCAATCCAGATGATGATCAGCGGTGCGATCGAGACCACCGGCGTCACTTGCAGAATGACCGCATAGGGAAACAGGCTCATTTCCAGCCATTTCGATTGGGTGAAGACGATGGCGAGTGCCACGCCCACTGTCACGGCGGCAATCAGCGCGGCAAAGGTGATGCGCAAGGTGATCCAGAGCGAGCCTGACAGCGTGTCCCAATCAGCCACCAGCGTCTTCGCGATCAGCCAGGGGCCAGGCAGCACATAATGCGGAATGCTGCGGTAGTGGACGATCCACTCCCAGAAGCCGAGCGCAAAAATACCTATGATGAGGGGCGCGAGGATGCCCGGCCACGTGCTTCTGGCAATGCCGAGGATGCGCTCTTCCTGGGCGAAAATCGGCCTGTTCTCGGCGTCTGTACCCGAATCCTGTGGTATGGACTGCGGTATCGCGGTGATGTCGCTCATCCGTGCATGGCCTTTCCAAGCGCCTTCGATGCCATGCGGCACAAATCAGCATACTGTCCCGATGTGCGGAACATCTCATCGCGGGGATGTGGTGCATCGACGCTGAGATCAGCCATGACGCGGCCAGGCCGCGCCGCCATCACCACGATGCGTTGGGACAGATAGACCGACTCGAACACCGAGTGGGTCACGAACACCGCGGTGAAGCGCTGTTCCCACCATAGCTTGAGCAGGTCGTCATTCAGCCGGTGGCGGGTGATTTCGTCGAGTGCGGCGAAAGGCTCGTCCATCAGCAAGATGGCAGGTTTGGTCACCAGCGCACGTGCGATCGAGACGCGCATCTTCATGCCGCCCGAAAGCTCGCGCGGATACGAGCCCTCGAAACCCTTGAGACCAACGAGGCCCAGCATGTTGGCGGAAGTGGCCTCTGCATCGCGTTTATCGACACCCTTCAGCGTCAGCGGCAGCATCACGTTCTTGAGCGTCGTCGCCCATGGCATCAGTGTCGGCTCCTGAAAGACAAAGCCGAGATCGGGGCTGGCATGCCCGTCTGCATCGTGGGCCGATGTCGGCCAATCGATGGTGCCGCGGGATGGGTCACCAAGGCCCGAGATCATGCGCAGCAGCGTGGATTTCCCGCAGCCGGAAGGGCCGAGCAGGCTGACAAATTCGCCGCGCGCGAGATCGAGATTGACGTCGCGCACGGCGATCGTGCCGTTGGCGAATTGCTTGGAGACATTCTGGATAGAAACAAGCGGGCGGGGATTTTGTGCCCCGCCCGCTGTCGCCGTCATGTCGAGTCCAGCGCTCAAGCGCCGATACCCTTGTTGATGAAGTCCAGGTTGTAAGCCTTCTTGATATCGAGGCCGGTCGGGAACGCGCCTGTGGCTGCCATTGTTTCGTAGAAAGACTTCCAGCGCGCGTCCGTCATTGCGCCGATACCGAGGCGCAGCGCGTCGCCCGAGCGCACGATACCGCGCTCGTTCATGACCTTGATCGCATAGGCGATCTTGGCGTCGGTCATGTCCGGATTATCCTTCTTGATCAGCGCGTTGGCAGCCTCGATGGCTGGACCGCCCTTCATGTACTCGGCCCAGCCCTCGAGCGTGGCGGTGACGAAGCGCTGCACCAGATCCTTCTTTTCCGCGACCATCTTGTTCGAGATGTTGATGGTGGTGTTGTAGTTCTCGAAGCCCGCATCGGCGATCAGGTGCACGATCGGGTTGACGCCACCTTCCTGGATGGCGAACGGCTCTGATGACAGGAAGCCCTGTTGGGACATCTGCTTGTCGGCGAGGAATGGCGCCATGTTGAAGGTGTAGGGCCGGGCCTGCTCGTCGGAGTACCCGAACTTGGCCTTCAGAAACGGCCAGAAGCTGGTGCGTCCAGCAGCCCCGATCAGGATCGGCTTGCCCTTGAGCGCGGTGAGGTTGTCGTGTCCGACGCCGGGATGCGAAATGATGACCTGAGGGTCCTTCTGGAAGATCGAGGCGATGCACATGTAGGGGATGTTTTCGCGCACATAATTGATGGCCTCGAACGAGTTCGACATGATCATGTCGACACGGCCACCCAGCAACAGCGCGGAGGGGTTCTGCTGCGGGCCGCCCATGCGGATGTCGGCTTCGATGCCATACTTGCGATAGATCCCTGAGGCCACAGCGTGATAAAACCCGCCATGCTCTGCCTGCGCGCGCCAGTTGGTCTGGTAGCTGACCTTGTCGAGTGTCTGAGCGTTGACGCTGCGGCCTGACATCGGGATCAGCACTGATGCGCCAGCCCCGCCAATCAGGCCAAGCGCCGCGCGGCGGTCGATACGAAATTTCGACATGGTCATGGGCGAAATCCTCACTCCGTTGTAGCCATCTGGCAGTGCAGACGGCAGGTTGAACTTAGGCAGCGGACCAATTGGGCTGTCGTATCGGGACAGCAATCCCCATGCCATGATATGCCACGCAGGCACCCGCGATCCAGACCAATCTTGCTCAAATCGAAGACAGAACTTTGCCGGAAAAACAAGCAGGATGCGCGACCATCCACGATGCAATCTGCTTCGGTGGCGCTATAGTCGCGTGAACAGCACGTTGCAGAAGGGCCGAGATCGATGAACATCGTGACAAAAGCCACATCCGAGGCTGCTTCCCGGTATGACATCGCTGGTTTCATGGCCGATATCGGCGATGTGCCGGTGGTCACCGAGATGCAGAGTGTGCGCCGCCGCAGCCGCGACTTCTTCTGGTATTCGCCGATCCTGAACACCCAGCTTCATGGCAAGAGCGCCGACATCATCGCCTGCCCACGCGACGAGGCCGATGTCATCCGCATTGCCGCCTCGTGTGCCAAGCGCCGCATCCCGCTGACGGTGCGGGCGGGCGCGACCGGAAATTATGGCCAGGCCGTGCCGCTGGAAGGTGGCGTGTTGCTCGACATCACCGGCCTGAGCAAGATCGAATGGCACAAGCCCGGCGTCGTGCGCGTCGGGGCTGGTGCCAAGATGGACGAGATGGACGCTGTGCTGAGGCCTACCGGCTGGGAGCTGCGCATCCACCCCTCGACCAAGCGCATGGCCACCATCGGCGGCTTTGTCGCGGGCGGTTCCGGCGGCGTCGGCTCGGTGACGTATGGTGGTCTGCGCGAGCCCGGCAACATCATCGCGGCGCGCATCGTGACGGTCGAGGAAACGCCGCGTGTGATCGAACTCCGTGCTGAAGCGGCCCAGTTCGTCAACCGCGCCTATGGCACCACCGGCATCATCACCGCGCTGGAAATGCCGACCGCGCCCGCCTGGCCGTGGATCGATTTCGTCGTCGCTTTCGATGATTTCGAGACCGTGATGCAGGTCGGCCAGGAGGTCGCGCTGGCGGATGGCGTCATCAAGAAGCTGGTGACGCCCATCGCCTGGCCGCTGCCATCCTATTTCCGCGAGCTGCCTGGCGCGTTCCCCGATGGCAAGCATGTGCTGGTCTGCATGATCGCCGAAGCCTCGGTCGAGAGCTTCAAGATGATCGTGGGCTCGCGCGGCACCATCACCCACGAAGCACCGAACGAGGAAGCGCCCGGCAAGCTGCCGATCTACGAGTTCACCTGGAACCACACCACCTTGCAGGCGCTCAAGATCGACCGCACGGTGACCTATCTTCAGTGCCTGTTTCCGCAAGACCGGCTGATCCCGTCAGTGCTGCAGATGCGGGACATGTTCGAGGGCGAGGTCATCCCGCACTGCGAATTCATCCGATTTGGCGGCCGCATGACCTGCTCGGCCCTGCCGCTGGTGATCTACAAAACGCCGGAGCGCCTGAACGAGATCATCTCGCTGCACGAGGCCAACGGCGTCTTCATCGCCAACCCGCATGTCTATACGCTGGAAGACGGCAGCCGCCACAAGCGCGTCGACGCCGACCAACTCGGCTTCAAGCACGATGTCGACCCGCACGGATTGCTCAATCCGGGCAAGATGCGGACGTTTGTCGCGAAGGCTTGAATGCGACCATGACCACGATTGGCGCGGCGCATTTCCTTGCCTCTCCCGCACGGGAGAAGGGACTGTGAGATCTGTGCATCATTCACAGTCTATGTGGCTGTTTCGGTGTTCGTCGATTGTCGCGCCGCGTCAGTGCGAGCAGAGCGAAGCAGTCTAGCCGGACGCACGCACTCCGTATCGCTCCACTGCACCCGCGATGACGGTGACTTTCGTTGTAACCTTGTCATGGTCGTCCTCCGACCTGATCCAATGGTTGCCCCAACTGCGGACGTCTTGATTTTATCTACATCAAAATGTAGATAATCGAAATGGGTCATGATGGAGTCTGCTCTTGGGATGACGGCAAGCGGGCCCTTAATCTTGCGAACCATGGTTATGATTTTGCCGACCTTGACGAAGTATTCGATGGGCGTGCTCATCTGGTGCGGCGTGATGTTCGGGCGGACTATGGCGAAGCGCGCTACAACATGTTGGTCTTGTTTGGTGCGCGCGTCATCAACATCACGTTCACGCCACGCGGCGGCTTGAAGCATCTGATTTCGGCGCGTCCGGCCAGCCGGGAAGAAAGGAAGCGTTTTCATGACAGCATCGCCGACTGACAAGAAGAGCTCCAGAACAGATTGGGCGCGAATTGACGCGCTCACCGATGATGACATCGAACGCATGGCAAAGGCTGACACAGACAACCCTGCAACCGGATATGACGACTGGGCCAAAGCCGAAGTTCATTTACCGGCAAAGACACCGGTCAACGCCAAATTCGACGAGGATGTCGTCAATTGGTTCAAATCACAAGGGCGCGGCTACCAGACCCGCATGAATGCTGTGCTGCGCAGATATATGGAACCGCAGCGGACGGCGGGATAAGCCGTGGACCTCCCGCTCGCCGGCTTGGGGTGGTCGGGCTTGACCCGACCACCCCATGCCGGTCTGCTGCGCGCGCGATAGTCTCGCAAAGGATGTTCGGGTCAAGCCCGACCATGACAGTTTTAAGGAAGGTCCAACCCATGCCCGCCCGCCACTGGGGTGATCTCACCACCCGCGATTTCGAGGGTTTGGACCCTGAGGCGACCATTGCCGTGCTGCCGATTGCGGCCATCGAGCAGCATGGCCCGCATCTGCCGGTCTCGACCGACACGGAGATTGCGAGCGGCATGATCGCCGAGACGTTTCGCCAGTGCCCGGCGGAGATCGATGCGCTTTTCCTGCCCATTCAGGCCATCGGCAAATCCAACGAGCATATCCGCTCGCCGGGCACCATCACGCTGACGGCGGAAACGGCGCTGCGTGCGTGGACCGAGATCGGCGAGGCGGTGCACCGCGCGGGCCTCAGGAAGCTAGTCTTCGTCAATTCTCACGGCGGCAATGTCGCGCTGATGGACATTGTCTGCCGCGAGCTGCGCGTAAAGTGCGACATGCTGGCGGTGTCGAGTTCGTGGAGCCGGTTGGGCGTGCCGCCGGGCATGTACACCGACAAGGAGCGCGCCGTCGGCATCCATGGCGGCGACATGGAAACCTCGCTGATGCTGCATTTCCGGCCCGAGCTGGTGAAGATGGCCAACGCCATCAACTTCGAGCCGAGCACGGTGGAAATCTCCGAAGCCTTCGACATTCTCAGGCCCACCGGCATGACGGCATTCGCCTGGATCGCGCAGGACATTCACAGGCAAGGTACGGCTGGCGACGCCTCGATTGCGACTGCAGCCAAGGGCAAGACGACTGCCGAGCATCAGGCGGCGCTATTCATCAAGTTGTTGCACGATGTGAAGACATTCTCGCTGGATCGACTCGCGTGATCCCCCTTCCGGGTTAACCTATCGCCCGGAAAAGTCAGGACTGGCCGTTTCTGCCGCCGATCTTTACTGCTAAACAGACGACGTAGCGGAAATGGGCATTTTCCAATGACAATCACGCCTTTGATCATGTGTGGCGGCTCTGGCGCGCGGCTTTGGCCGCTGTCGCGCGAATCGTTCCCCAAGCAGTTTGCGCCGCTGATCGGCAAGAACTCGACCTTTCAGGAAACCGTGCTGCGCATGGCCGATGCCAGCCTGTTCGGCAAGCCGCTGGTGGTCACGAACAAGCGCCACCGCTTCATGGTCGAGCGCCAGCTGGCTGAAATCGGTTGCGAGGCTGATTTGTTGCTAGAGCCAATGGCGCGCGATTCCGGCCCGGCAATCGCGGCAGGCACGGCGCTGATTGCCCGCCAGAACCCTGACGCGCTGGTGATGGTGCTGGCCGCCGACCATCTGGTCCGAGACGTGCCGAAGTTCCGGCAGACGGTGGCAGCGGGCGCTTCCGCCGCTGAGGCCGACTTCATCGTGACTTTCGGCATCGAGCCAACCATGCCAGCAACCGGCTATGGTTATCTCGAAAAGGGCGAGAGCATCACCGGCAGTGCCGCGTCCCGCCTCAAGCGTTTCGTCGAAAAGCCGGATGCCGCAACTGCCCAGCGCTATCTGCTGGAGGGCTATCTCTGGAACTCAGGCAATTTCCTGTTCAAGGCCTCGACCCTGCTCGCCGAGTATGCCCGCTTCTCGCCGGACAGCATGGCGGCTGTCGAGGCTGCGCTGGCAAACGCGGTCACCGATCTTGGTGTGCCGGTACTCGACGGACCAACCTTCGAGCAGGCGCAGAAGAAGTCGATCGATTATCAGGTGATGGAAAAGACCGACAAGGCTGCCGTCATCCCCGGATCCTTCGGCTGGTCCGACATCGGCACATGGGATGCGCTCTGGGACATCTCTGACAAGGACGAAGCTGGCAACGTCGCCGTCGGCGAGATCGAGCTGGTGAACACCAGCAACAGCTATGCCTCGACCGACGGCCCGCTGGTCGGCGTCGTCGGCATGGACAACGTGGTGGTGGTTGCGACGCGCGATGCCGTGCTGGTCTGCGACAAGAGCCGCGCCGGGGATGTGAAGCACCTCGTCGACAAGCTGCGCAAGCAAGGTGCCAAGCAGGCCAATGACCATGCCCGCATGTACCGACCCTGGGGCTGGTATCAGACGCTGGAGCTTGAAGGCCGCTTCCAGGTCAAACGCATCGTGGTCTATCCAGGCGGGCGCCTCTCGTTGCAGAAGCATTTCCACCGGGCCGAGCATTGGGTCGTGGTGCGCGGCGCAGCCCAGGTCACGGTTGGCGACAAGGTCGAACTGCTCAACGAGAACCGCTCGATCTACATCCCGCTGGGCGAGATCCACCGGCTTGAAAACCCGGGCAAGATCGACACCGAGATCATCGAAGTGCAGACCGGCAGCTATCTTGGCGAGGATGACATCATCCGTCTCGAGGATGTCTATAACCGCAGTTGAGGCGCTGATTGCGGTTGGACAGAGGCATTCTGCGCGCCTATGAGAAGCGCAACGCCATTGTGGTTTCCATGAGACAGAATTCATGAGTCAAAGCCTGTCCCAGGATCGGCACCTGCTTGATGCCATGCGCGGCGTCGTCGCTCAGGAAGCGTCCGCACTGAACACCATGGTTGGCATGATCGACGCCAGTTGGCTTGGTGCGGTGGCGGTGCTGGATGCGCCGCGGCGCAGCGGGGGGCGCATTATTGTCAGCGGTGTCGGCAAAAGCGGGCATGTTGGCCGGAAGATTGCTGCCACGCTCGCCTCGACCGGAACCCCGGCCTTTTTCATGCATGGTACAGAAGCCAGCCATGGCGACCTTGGCATGGTGCTGGCGGGCGATGCCGTGCTGATGCTGTCGGCATCCGGCGCGACACGCGAGTTGTTCGACGTCGCCCAGTTTGCCGTTGCCAGCAAGGTTCCGCTTGTCCTGATCACCCGCAAACCAGAGAGCCCTCTTGGCAGTCTTGCCACCCATGTCATCTGTCTCCCGGATGTGCCGGAAGCGTGCCCCAACGGGCAGGCACCGACCACATCGTCGACGGCGACGCTGGCGGCAGGGGATGCGCTTGCGATCGGGCTGATGCGGCTTGCCGGATTCGGGCCCGGTGATTTCCGCCGCGTGCATCCGGGCGGCGCGCTCGGGCAGCGCCCGGCTGGCTGACTGCTGCCATGGCGACAGAAGGCGGAACATTCAGCCTGATCCGGCCGGAGCTCATAGGCACGGCACGGCGCGATCTGCCACGGATTGTCGATATCTGGGGTGCTGGCCGCGCCGTGCGCGCCATGCTGACTGTCGCGGCCCTGCAGGGGTCCACGGTCAGGTTTCGCATCTGGTGTCGTCATCATTCGCGCGCCGAACTGCTGCGCATCCATCTGGCTGACCTGCCGCCGCTTGATGTCGACATCGAGGTCGCCGATCACCCGCCGTCCAGCGGCGCTGGCCCGCTTGTCCTCGCACTCGGCCTGCGCACTTCGCGCCGCTCGCGCCAGAAGAGCAAGGATGCCCTTTTCGAGGAAAACCTCGCCATCATCGAGGGCCTGCTGCCTGCCTTGAAAGGCCGCACCGTCATCGTCGTGACCAACCCCTCGACGCGCCTGACGGCGCGTTTGTGCAGCGAAGGCATCAATGCGCTGGGCATCGGGGTGATGAACGACCAGCTGCGCTTCGAACGCGATGGTCCGGCATCCGTCCGGCT
>JBOFFB010000343.1:0-2735 GCA_051648385.1 Allobosea sp. | reverse complement strand
CTTGTCCGCGAGGTCGGATCCGACCGCGATTTCGATCCGCAGCTTGGGCAGGAAATTCACGATATACTCGGCGCCGCGGTAGATTTCGGTGTGCCCCTTCTGGCGGCCAAAACCCTTCACCTCGGTCACGGTCATGCCGTGTACGCCGATTTCGGTCAGGGCCAGACGAACCTCCTCGAGCTTGAAGGGCTTGATGATGGCGGTGATCAGCTTCATGGCAGCGCTTCATCCCCTAAGTCAGTGCGGCAGCGTCACGAGTCTTTACTCGGGCCTGCGTAAAACCGCTACCTTTTTGGGCAATCGGGCAGAAAAATATGCAAGCTCGATTGAAAATCGTTGCGGCAAAGCGCGGTCCGTTTGTAGCATCCGCAGTCTCGGGGGCTGAGACCGATTGCCATTGATGCTGCGGGGTTTTCTTCTCGCGGCTGGTCCGGCGCTTCATTTTCCGAAAAACAAAGGAAATATCATGCCGGGCCGATCTTGGTTTGTTGCTGCCGGAGATAAGCAGGAGGGCCCGTATTCCGAAGAGGAATTCCGCGACCTGATCACCCGCGGGCATATCCGGCCCGACACCTACGTCTGGGCTGACGGGATGCAGGACTGGAAGTATGCCGGCGATATTCCGGGGCTGCTTTCAGGCGGCGTCGCCCCGCCGGCAATTCCACGTCCGGGCGCATCTGTCCCCTCGGCCAATGGCGACCCGTCCGGGGGATCGTTTTCGATCGACATCGGCATCTGGGAGATGCTGGGCCGCGCACTGGTTTTCCTGATTGGTTTCCTGCTGGTCATTCCTGCGCCATGGGTGGCGGCAAGTTTCTATGGCTGGATTGTTTCGCGCATCCATGTGCCGCAGCGGGGCTATCTCGGCTTCAGCGGAAAGCCTCTCGACATCTGGTACGTGTTCGTCGGGCTGGCGCTGATGACATATGTGGGGCTCACCGGCATTCCCTACATTGAATACCTGCTGTTCCCGGTTCAGGCGTATCTGTCGTGGCTGACGGTGCGCTGGCTGACGGCGAACATCACGTCGGAGGGCCGCCCGCTTCAGATCAGCTTCGACGGCAGCCCGTGGATCTATGTCGGCTGGTATCTTCTGATGGCGGTGTCTTTCATCACCATCATCGGCTGGGCCTGGGTCATCACAGCCTGGATGCGATGGATCTGCGCCAACATCAACGGCACGCGGCGCGCCATTTCTTTCAATGCGACGGGACTGGAAGTGTTGTGGCGAACGCTGGTGTTCTCGATCGGCTGCGTGCTGATCATTCCGATTCCATGGGTGATCAGCTGGTACACCCGCTGGTATGTGTCCCAGTTTTCCGCGTCGGAGCGTCTGGCGTAACGTAACGTCAGCACAATGATCGATTTGGCGAAGCCGCCGGTTATGCCGGCGGCTTTTCCTTGCGCTCGCGCAGGACGCCTTCCTGCGCGACGGACGCGACAAGCGTGCCGTCCTGCTTGAAGATCATGCCGCGCGTCAGACCCCGCGCACGCTGCGCGCTTGGAGAGTCCTGGCTGTAGAGCAGCCATTCGTCGGCGCGGAACGGGCGGTGAAACCACATCGCGTGATCGAGACTCGCGGGCATCATGCGGTTGTCGAACAGTGTACGGCCATAGCGCGCCATTGCAGCGTCAAGCAGTGAGAAATCCGACGCGTAGGCCAGCGCACACATGTGCAGCGCCGGATCGTCAGGCAGCTTGGCGACGGTGCGGATCCAGATATGGATACGGCCGTCATCAATCTTCTGGCCGAAGTAGCGGCCAAGCTCCACAGGGCGCAGTTCGATCGGCCGGTCTGATTCATAATAGCGGCGGATGAAGTCCGGCATCTCCTTGAACATCGGCTGCTTGGAGACCTCTTCCGCCGTCAGCTTTTCGGGCGGTGGAACGTCCGGCATCTTGTCCTGGTGATTGAACGAACTTTCTTCCTCGGCGTGGAACGACACCATGATCGAGAAGATCGCTTGGCCGTGCTGGATCGCGGTCACGCGCCGCGTCGAATAGCTCTTGCCGTCGCGCAGCCGCTCGACCTCGTAAATGATCGGAATCTGCGGATCGCCGGGCAGGATGAAATAGCAATGCAGCGAATGCGGCAGCCGCTTCTCGACATTCTCGACGGTGCGGCAGGCTGCCACCATTGCCTGACCGATCACCTGCCCGCCGAACACCCGCTGCCAGCGCGTCTTGGGACTGACGCCGCGAAACATGTTCACTTCGAGCTGCTCGATATCGAGGATCGACAGCAGATCAATCAGGCTTTTCGACATTCACGATATTCCGATCTGCGGCATTTAGGTGATGCGGAGCGGTTTCCGGTGACCCGTAAACCCTGATAAACAGGCCCATCTTTCGGGCCCATTCACGGAGCATGTTTCCCCCATGGCCGGGCCCGAGGCAAGAGCGGCCATGAAACGAAATGCACCTATGAAAGTTCGGGTCTTATGTCGTCACAACGAAGTATCGTGATCGGTGGAGGCGCATTCGCCGGTCTGGGGCTGGCGCTGGCATTGCGGCAGGGTCTTGGGCCTGACGTTCCGATCGTCGTTGCCGATCCTGCTTTTGCCATGCGTCCGAGCCGCGATCCGCGCGCATCCGCGATCGTGGCCGCTTGCCGGCGGTTGTTCGAGGTTGTCGGCGTCTGGGATCAGGTGGCCGAAAGCGCGCAACCGATCCTCGACATGGTGGTGACCGACTCTAAACTTGAAGACGCGACGCGGCCTGTATTCCTGACATTC
>JBOFFB010000342.1:0-1905 GCA_051648385.1 Allobosea sp. | reverse complement strand
CGACAGCCGTCGGCGCTGGCCGGCCGACAGAAATGCCGACGGCAGATGCGCGGCATGGCCAAGCCCTACCGCTTCAAGGCTGGCGGCTCCGTCGATCGCTTCGCCGCCGAGGAAGTTCCGCCAGAAGTCGAGATTCTCCAGCACCGTGAGCGATGGTTTCAGCGCGTCGCGGTGGCCGAGATAATGCGCCTGTTCGGCAAGGGTCAGTTCGGCTTCGCCGCCGTCGAGCGCAATCGTGCCGCCTGCGGCCGGGAGCAATCCCGCCAGGATCCGCAGCAGCGACGACTTGCCGGCTCCGTTGATGCCGGTCACCGCGAGCGCCTGGCCAGCGGGGACCGCAAAGTCGAGGCCGGTGAAGATATCCCGCCCGCCCCTGACACACCTCAGACCTTGCCCGGCAAGCCTCATGAGGGGCCGACTGACGGCTTGTGGCGGGGTGTTGCGGTTCCAGTCGTAACAGCCATGACAGTGATACAATCCATAGGAGGTGTGGTGGACAGACTGGAAAGATTCTATAAAACCGGAACTTGGTGCAGCACACAATCAGCCGCCGGAAACAGCACGGTTCAGCCCTGATTCCTTCGCTCTTGACGGTGTTCCGATACCTTTTGCCGGGTATCTCCAACTTCTGAACTGGGAACGTTCACATGCCCTCGCTCGACAGCTTTAAATGCCAGAAAACCCTCAAGGTCGGCGCCAAGACTTACGTGTATTACAGCCTGCCTGCCGCTGAAAAGAACGGCCTCAAGGGCATTTCGAAGCTGCCTTACTCGATGAAGGTGCTGCTCGAGAACATGCTGCGCAACGAAGACGATCGCACCGTCAAGAAGGCGGACATCGTCGCCTTCTCGAAGTGGGCGAGCAAGAAGACCCTCGAACATGAAATCGCATTCCGTCCTGCGCGCGTGCTGATGCAGGATTTCACCGGCGTGCCTGCGGTGGTCGATCTCGCCGCCATGCGCAACGCGATGAAGGCGCTCGGCGGCGATGCCGAAAAGATCAACCCGCTGGTCCCCGTCGATCTCGTGATCGATCACTCAGTGATCGTGAACTTCTTCGGTGACAACAAGGCTTTCGGCAAGAACGTCGCGGAAGAATACAAGCAGAATCAGGAACGCTACGAATTCCTGAAGTGGGGCCAGAAGGCGTTCACGAATTTCTCCGTCGTGCCGCCCGGCACCGGCATCTGCCATCAGGTCAATCTCGAATATCTGGCCCAGACTGTCTGGACCAAGAAAGAGAAAATGACCGTCGGCAAGAAGAAGGGCACATTCGAAATCGCGTATCCGGATTCGCTGGTGGGCACCGACTCGCACACCACCATGGTCAATGGCCTTGCCGTGCTCGGCTGGGGCGTCGGCGGCATCGAGGCGGAAGCCTGTATGCTCGGCCAGCCGCTCTCCATGCTGCTGCCGGACGTGGTCGGCTTCAAGCTCAAGGGCAAGATGCGCGAAGGCGTGACTGCCACCGATCTCGTGCTCACCGTCACGCAGATGCTGCGCAAGCTCGGTGTGGTCGGCAAGTTCGTTGAGTTCTACGGCCCCGGTCTCGATCATCTGTCGGTCGCCGACAAGGCCACGATCGCCAACATGGCGCCGGAATACGGCGCGACCTGCGGCTTTTTCCCGGTCGATAAGTCTGCGATCGACTATCTCAAAACCTCTGGCCGCGCCGCGCCGCGTGTCGCGCTGGTGGAAAAATACGCCAAGGCGCAGGGCCTGTTCCGCACTTCGCTCAGCAAGGATCCGGTCTTCACCGAAACGCTGGTGCTCGATCTCAAGGACGTCGTGCCTTCGCTCGCAGGCCCGAAGCGTCCGGAAGGCCGCGTGGCGCTGCCGACGGTTGCCAGCCTGTTCGACGATGCGCTGACCGCCGAATACAAGAAGCCGACGGATCACAATGCGC
>JBOFFB010000341.1:0-3137 GCA_051648385.1 Allobosea sp. | reverse complement strand
CTGATTGAAACTACCGGCCAGGAGGGTGACAAGCCCGCCGCCGCCATGACAGCCGAGCAACTGATGGCCGCACAGCGACTGGTGCGCCGCCTTCCGGTCGGCGACAGCGTGGTCGAGGCCATCCTTGATCTGGTGCGAGCCGCGCGGCCCGATTCGTCCGACAGTGTGATGAACGCCAAACTCGCCTGGGGAGCCGGCCCACGCGCCAGTCAGTCGCTGGCACTCGCGGTGCGCGCGCGCGCCCTGCTGCAAGGCCGCCTCGCGCCCTCGGTCGATGATGTGGCAGCGCTGGCAGCACCCATCCTCAAGCACCGCATCGCGCTGAACTTCGGCGCACGCGCTGATGGCGAAAGCGTCGATGCTGTGATCAAGACACTCATCGGCAGGCTGGGCTGACGGCGTTGGCCACAGTCCGCACCCAGGTTCTCAGTGACGGCCAACGCACGCCCGGCGCGCGTGATTCGGAGCAGGCTTTCAGCCTGGCCGCGCGCTTGCCGCGGCTGGCTCTGGAGGCTCGGCGCGTCTCGGCTTTCGTCAATGGCGTGCACGGGCGGCGCAAGGCCGGGCCAGGCGAGACATTCTGGCAATATCGCATGCTGACCCCGGGCGAATCCGCCAGCGGCATCGACTGGCGTCGTTCGGCGCGCGAGAACCGGCTCTATGTGAAGGAACGCGAATGGGAAGCCTCGCACACGATCTGGATGTGGTCCGACCGCTCCGCGTCCATGGGATTCTCGTCCTCGCTGGCACAGTCGTCCAAGGTTGATCGCGGCCTCGTGCTGGCGCTGGCACTTGCCGATGCTCTGGTTAATTCGGGCGAGCGTGTCGGATTGCTGGGCCTCACCCGCCCGATCGCTTCGCGGCGTGTGGTCGAACGGCTAGTGGAACACATCGCCAATGACAAGATCGGTCTCAGCGCCGACCTGCCGCCAGCCCGTGCCATCGGGCGGTTGGATGAAGCGTTGCTGATCAGCGACTGGCTGACGCCGCTGCCCAAGGTGCTGGAGGCGCTTGGGGCCATCGGAGTGCAGGGCGGGCGCGGCCATCTTGTGATGATCGTCGATCCGGTCGAGGAGACATTTCCATTTGCCGGACAGGCCGAACTGCTGGACCTCGAAAGCGACATGAAGCTCGATGTCGGCGATGCCAATGCCTGGGGCAAGGAATACCGCACACGGATTGCCGCCCATCGCGATGCCATTGCCAGCGCCTGCCGCAAGCTTGGCTGGACCTTCACGATCCACCGCACCGACCGCAACGCCAGCGAAGCGGCGCTGAGGTTGTCCGGGCTGATCAGTTCGTCCCGCGACATGCGGGCGGCCTGAGGGGGATGCGCTGATGCTTGGCCTGCCGCTCAGCTTTGCCGCTCCCATCGTGCTCGCCGGGCTCGTCGCCTTGCCAGCCCTCTGGTGGCTCCTGCGCGTCACGCCGCCGCGACCGCAACGCATCGATTTTCCGCCGCTGAAACTGATGCTGGACCTGTTGCCAAAGCGCGAGACGCCCGCCCGCACGCCGTGGTGGCTCTTGGCGTTGCGCATGCTGATCGCGGCGCTGGCGATCTTCGCCGTGGCCGGGCCGGTGCTCAACCCGGCGCAGACCACCGACGGCGCGTCGAAAGATCCGCTCGTGCTGCTGGTCGACAATGGGGCACCTGCCGCGCGTGATTGGACCAGCCGCACCGAATTGGCCGCCGGGCTGATCGCCGCCGCAAGGCGCGAAGGCCGGGCTGTCGCCTTCGCCGGGCTGGCCGAGCCGCCGGCGAACATTTCACTTGGCACCCCGGCCGAGGCCGAAGAGCGCTTGCGTGCCCTGCCGCTCCGCCCCCACATGCCGGATCGCCGCCTGCATCTCAATGAGTTGCAATCACTGCTGGCGGTGGCGCCAAGTGCGGAAGTGGCCTGGATCAGCGATGGCATAAGGATGGACGCCGACGAGGGTTTTGCCGCGCGGCTCAAGGAACTGGCGCGTTCAGGCCGCGTCGTGGTTCATGCCGCCAGCGCGGGTAACAAGCTGTTCCTTGCCGATGTCGAGAATCTGGCGAGCAGCCTCAATGTGAAGATCGTGCGGGCTGCACCCGGCGCGCCATCCACAGTCAACGTGCGGGCCAGCGATCAACGCGGCATTGTTGTCGGTGAAACAGTTGCCTTGCTGGGCGCGAGTGTGGCCGAGGCCACGGCGTCGTTCGCGCTGCCCATCGAGGTGCGCAATGCCGTCACTCGCATCGAGATCGTCGGCGAGCGTTCGGCGGGCTCGGTGCTGCTGGTCGATGACAGCGCCAAGCGCCGCCGCGTGGGGCTGGTCACCGGTGTGACCGCAGATGTGGCGCAGCCGCTGCTGTCGCCGACTTATTACCTCTCGCGGGCACTTGGACCCTTTGCCGATATCCGCGAGCCGCGTCCCGGCGTGTCAGACCCGATCGGGCAATTGCTTGACCAGAACCTGTCCGTTCTGATGCTGGCCGATGTGGGTGGGCTGGACCGCGACACCAGCGCGCGTATCTCCGCCTTCATGGAGCGTGGCGGTGTGCTCGTGCGCTTCGCAGGCCCGCGCCTTGCCGCAGCCAGCGATGAATTGACGCCGGTGCGCCTGAGGCGTGGCGGGCGCAGTCTTGGCGGGGCTCTTTCATGGGATGCGCCGAAGACGCTGGCACCGTTCAACCGTGAGGCTCCGTTCGCTGAGCTCAGCACCCGCGAGGAAGTCACCGTGACGCGCCAGATCCTCGCCGAACCCGACGGCGAACTTTCGCGCAAGGTCTGGGCTTCGTTGATCGATGGCACACCCATCGTCACAGCGGAAAAGCGTGGCGCGGGGCTTGTCATCCTATTCCATGTCACTGCAGACACGACCTGGTCGAGCCTGCCGCTGTCGGGCCTGTTCGTTGATATGCTGAAACGCATCGTGGCCCTGTCGGGCTCTGGCGCTGCCGATGCCGGGCAGGCCGGAGAATCCCGTGTCGAGACCGTCTCGCCCGTCACCGTGCTCGATGGGCAGGGCGTGTTCCGCGCGCCGCCCGCCACCGCCCGCCCCGTGCCACGGACCTATTCCGACAGGGCCGTGCATCCGCATCCGCCGGGGTTTTATGGCCCTCGTGGCGCAACACTTGCCATCAACACACTCAAGACCGGGGATAGGCCTTC
>JBOFFB010000340.1:0-16295 GCA_051648385.1 Allobosea sp. | reverse complement strand
ATGGCGGTTACGCCGGCAGCCTTGGCCATCCGCATGTCATGCACACTGTCACCGATCATGACAGTTCTGTGAGGCAGCGAGCCGGCCTCGGTCATGGCCTGAAAGATCATTCCCGGATCGGGCTTCGACGGCGCGGTGTCAGCGGTCTGGCAGGTCACGAACAGATCATGCCAATCATACATCTCGACCACGTAGTCGAGGCCACGCTTGGTCTTGCCAGTCGCGATCCCAAGCCTGGAGTCCGTCCATGATGACAGCCGCACCAGCATATCCGGCACGCCATCGAACAGCGGTTCCTCGAAACCGGCACTGCCGCGCATGGCGTTGAAAATGCGCTTGTACGTGTCACTGAGCTCAGTGACCGGGATCGCTTCGCCAAACAGCTTGGCCAGCGCCAGATCAAGCGACATTCCGACCACGCCAAAGCCGGCCACTTTCCCGGGATGGACGAGCCCGAGCGCCTCGGCCGTTCGTTCCTGCGCCCCGATGATGATATTGCCGGAATCGAGCAATGTGCCGTCGACGTCAAAAAGGATCAGGTCAGTGCTCATATCGCCTCACTCGTCGGGTGCTTCGACGATCGGATCATAGGGACTGGAATCAAAGCCGAGCAGGTTCCAGCTCTGCTTCATGTGGTCCGGCAATGGCGCGGTGACATCGATGACACCCTGCCCACGCGGATGCGGCAACACGATGCGGCGGGCGAGCAGATGCAGGCGGTTCTGGATGCCGCCGGGGATCTCGGCATTGTGCCGGTCGAAATACTTAGGGTCACCGATGATCGGATGGCCGATATGGGCTGCGTGGGCGCGCAACTGGTGCGTGCGCCCGGTGACAGGCTTGAGTGACAGCCACGCCACTTTCTGCGCTGCGGTCTCCACAGTGGCGTAGTACGTCACTGCGTGCTGCGCGCCCTCATCACCATGCTGAGCGACTTTCATGCGGCTGTCGCCATCGACCTGTGCCTCGCGAGCCAGATAGGTCGAGATGCGGCCCTGCTTGACGCGCGGCACCAGATAGACAAGCGCCCAATAGATCTTGCGGGCCGAACGTGAACGGAAGGTCTTTGCCAGAGTCGAAGCGGCAAAGCGTGTCTTGGCGATGACGAGGCAGCCCGAGGTGTCCTTGTCGAGGCGGTGGACCAGCCGTGGCCGCGTCACCTCATCCTCCGCCAGCGCCATCAGCATGCCGTCGACGTGGCGGGTGGTGCCTGAGCCGCCCTGCACGGCCAAGCCCGCTGGCTTGTCAATCACCAACACGTCGGCGTCTTCATACAGCGTGATCGACTTCAGGAAGGCGCGCACGTCGCCTTCCTTGTGCTGCTGGCCGCGCGGGCGCTGGCTGTCACTGCTCAGCTTCAGTGGCGGCACACGCACCTTCTGCCCGGCCTCGATCCGGTCATTGGTGTCGACACGCTTCATGTCGACACGCAGCTCCCCCTTGCGGGCAATGCGCTGGATATGGCTGAAAGGCAGTTGCGGAAAACGCGAGATCAGGAAACGGTCGACGCGCATTCCTGCTTCGTCATCGGTCACCACAAGTGTCTGCACGCCGGTGGCGATGGTTTCCGATGCCTCCGCCTTGGCCTCGCGCTTGGTGCGGATTGGCCCTTCTTCGGCAGCGCGCACTGTTTGAGGATCGTAGCCACTATCGGTGACGCGCGGCGTGCGTTCTGTTGGCCTGTCTTCGCGCGGACGATATCCGGTTGGCTTCGTACCACGACGCGGCTCGTCGCCATAGGCAGGTCTGGAATTGCGCGCAGCTACCGCGCGACCGACTGCGGTCTTGCGGCCCGCGTCCTTGCGAGCCTCGCGGTCTTCGCCGCGCCCGCGCCGGTCACGCCCGCCCGTTGCCGGAGGCGCGCCGCGTGCGCCACTTCTTGTTGGCGGTTTGCCACCTTTTCTCAACTCAGCGCCCTACCAAAACCAAGGCCAGCGCCAAGCGCGGCAATCGACAAAACCACCGAGGCCAGCACATAGGCCCCCGCATGAAAGAAGGCGCCGCGCTCCCAGAGCAGCCACGCATCGAGCGAAAACGCCGAGAAGGTTGTGAACCCGCCAAGCACACCCGTCATCAAAAGCAGCCGCATATCCTGCGACCACAAAGCCCCTGCCCGCGCCATGAGCCAGCTTGCGAACAAGCCCATCGCCAGCGAACCCGCAACATTCACGACAAGCGTGCCCCATGGAAAAACCGCACCAAACCAGCGCACGCTTGCCAGATTGACACCATGCCGCGTGACACCGCCAAGGCCTGCGCCGACAAACACAAGAAGAACGGACTTCATCAGGTGTCTTTAGAGGCGGATGGCTCGGCTGTCACGCACCGGGATTCCGAGCACTCCGCGCAGGAAAATATCTGGATTCCGGGTTCCATTCCGCTGGCGCTGCATGGCCCCGGAAACGCGCTCAATCTGCCGCGCGTATCCGGGGCTGAGAAGCGAAGCGGATCAGAGCCCAGAATCCAGACATTGTCCTGCGCGAAGCGCTCGAAATCCTACCTATCCCGCTCCCGCCTGAGTTTTTCCCACCATTCTAGCCGCTTGCGGATTTCGCGCTCGAAACCCCGGTCCGGAGGATCGTAGAAGCGCTGGCGGCCAAGCTTCTCGGGCCAGTAGTCCTGGCCGGAGAACGCGTCCGGCGCGTCATGGTCGTAGGCGTAGCCTGAGCCGTAGCCCTCACTTTTCATCAGCTTTGTTGGGGCGTTGAGAATGGATTTCGGCGGCGTCAATGAACCGGCCTCTTTCGCCACGCGCACCGCAGCCTTGTAGGCCACATAGGCCGCGTTGGATTTCGGCGCGGTGGCAAGGTAGATCACGCAATTGGCGAGGGCGAGCTCCCCTTCGGGTGAGCCAAGCTGTTCAAATGTCTCGGCCGCAGCTCGGGCGTGGATCAGCGCTTGCGGGTCTGCAAGGCCGATATCCTCGACTGCCATGCGCACCAGTCGCCTCGCCAGAAAGCGCGGATCCTCGCCAGCATCCAGCATGCGCGCGAAGTAGTAGAGCGCTGCATCCGGATCGGAGCCACGCACGGTCTTGTGCAGCGCCGAGATCAGGTTGTAGTGCCCGTCCTCGGCTTTGTCGTAGATCGGCGCACGGCGCTGCAACGCTTCGCCCAGTGCGGCCTCGTCCATGGTCTCGCCGGGCCGTGCAGCACGCCAGAGTTCTTCGCTGAGCGTCAGCGCCGCGCGCCCGTCGCCATCGGCGAAGCGAATGAACGCCTCGCGCGCGTCATCGGTCAATGGCAGGCGCTTGCCTTCCAGCGCTTCAGCGCGGGTCAACAGCGCGGCAATGGCAGTTTCATCCAGCGACTTGAACACCAGCACTCTCGCCCGTGACAGCAGCGCGGCATTGAGTGCGAAAGATGGATTCTCGGTTGTTGCCCCGATCAGCGTGATCGTGCCGTCTTCCATCACCGGCAGGAAAGCATCCTGCTGGGTCTTGTTGAAGCGGTGGATTTCGTCGACGAAGAGCAGCGTTCCGCGCCCTTGCAAGCGGCGGGCCCGCGCCGCGTCGAATATCTTCTTGAGATCGGCCACGCCGGAGAAAATCGCGCTCGTTTGCTCGAAGACCAGGTCGGTCTGCCCGGCGAGAAGCCGCGCCACTGTGGTCTTGCCAGTTCCGGGTGGGCCCCAGAAGATAGCGCTGCCGATGGAACCCGAAGCCAGCAGCCGCGTCAGCGCGCCATCTTTGCCAACCAGATGATCCTGCCCCGCCACGTCGGCCAGCGCGGTCGGACGCATGCGGTCCGCCAGCGGGCGCGGGCCGGCGTTGTCGAGGCCGGACGCGGCAAACAGGTCACTCACCCGCGCACAAAGGTGTTGATCACCTGCCCCTGCCGGTTGATGCTGAGCTCCCAGCCACGCGCTCGCACAGCCATCAGCCGGTCGATATCACGTGACGTGACAATCTTGTCGCGGTTGACTGACAGGATGATGTCGCCTTTCTGGAAGCCGAGCTGCGCAGCGGGGCTGTCAGGATCGATCTCGAACACCGCCACGCCTTCCGATGACGGGTCGATCGTCAGTTCTTCGGCCACGGCCGGCGAGAGATTGACCATTGTCAGGCCGCTGAGCGGCGTGCGGCCCGCAACCTTGACCGGATCGCGGGGTCGCGTCTCGGGTGCCACCGTCATCTTGACAGGCAATGTCAGCCGGTTGCGTCCTCGCATCACAGCCAGCGATGCGGTGGAGCCAAGCTGCCGAGTGGCCAACCGGTATCCGAAACTGTCCGCGTCATCGATCTGCTGGCCGTCCATCTGCAAAATGACGTCACCACGTCTGAGGCCAGCCTCGTCCGCCGGGCTCTTTTCGTGAACAGTTGCCACCACCACACCCACGGGCCTGTCAAGCCCGAGCCCTTCGGCAATCTCAGTTGTCACTCCTTGCAGCCTAGCGCCGAACCACGGCCGCCGCACCTGGGCACTGCCCGCGCGGGCCGACTCGACGACGATGCGCACCATAGTGGCTGGAATGGCGAAGCCGATGCCGTGGCTGGCACCTGTCTTGGAAAAGATCGCGGTATTGATGCCGATCAGCCGCCCCTGCATGTCCACCAGCGCGCCGCCCGAATTGCCGGGATTGATGGCAGCATCGGTCTGGATGAATGACTGAAAGTCAGCAATACCGACCTGCGTCCGTGCCAGAGCCGAGACGATTCCTTGCGTCACAGTTTGCCCGACACCGAACGGGTTTCCGATGGCCAGCACGAGATCACCCACCTGCAAGTCATCCGAATTGCCGATGTCGAGCGCGGCTGACAGCCCGGTGGTATTCTTGAGTTTCAATACGGCGAGATCGGTGCGTGGGTCACGCAGCACGATCTCGGCCTCGACCTCGCGCTTGTCGGCCAACGCGACCTTGACCTCTGTCATGCCTTCGATGACGTGGTGGTTGGTGACGACCAACCCGGCGCGCGCGTCGATGACGACCCCTGAGCCGAGCGATTGTTGCGCCCTTTCGCGCGGAACACCAAAGCCACCATCGCCAAAGAAGCGACGGAAAAACGGATCATCCATGAACGGGTTGGAGGTGCGCCGTTCCTGCCGGATGCCATAGACATTGACGACCGTCGGCATGGCTTTCTGCACGACAGGTGCGAAGGACAATGTGATCTGCTGACGTGTGTCGGGCGTTTGCCGGAACAGCTGCGCTTGTGCGGGGGGTGCCAACAGCGCGAGCCCAAAAGCTGCAGAAAGGGCCGCCCGTCGCACAGCGTCAGACCACTTGGGAATCATCGGATTATCCTTGTCTTCGTCAGCCCGATCCTGAGATATGCGAGCCAATGCTGCGGCGCAATCGATCACCTGTATTTTCGTCCAGATGCCCGCCCGCAAGCTGCCCAACCAATCAACATGACGCACTGCATCTCGCGCATCAGTTTAGACCCCAACTTGACGCAAGCTATGCTTATCAACACGGTCGAAGCATGAGCCTCGATCACATCATCTACACCAGCACCGCCAGCTTGCCTGCGGATCCTGCGGCGCGGACGGCCAGCCTCGTCGCACTGCTGTCAAGCGCCCGCAAGTTCAACGCGGATCATGACCTTTCAGGCTACCTGACCTTGGTCGACAACCAGTTCCTGCAAATTCTCGAAGGCGAAACCGCGCCATTGGCCAACGTGATGGCGCGTATCGAGCGTGATCAGCGCAATCACAGCGTTCTGGTGCGAGAACACCGGGCGATCGACTGCAAGATGTTCGAAGATTGGGCCATGGGTTGCTCACTGGAGCCGGAATTGCTGCGCACGGCGATGACCTTCGCAGGCCTGCCCGCCAACCCGGATTTTGCCAATGCCACACCCGACGCGCTGACGACCTTCCTTGTCATGCTTTCGAACATGTCCGAACGTCGCAAGGCCGAACTGGCGGGTTGAAGTCACGACAGAAAAAAGGCGACCCTCGCGGGCCGCCCTTGAATGAACATCCAACGCAATCCAGATCAGGCGGCTTCAGCGCCCTCTTCCTTCATCGTCGGGCCTGAATCCTTGCCGCGCGCGGTCACATCGCGGTCGACCATCTCGATGACGGCAAGCGGCGCGTTGTCGCCATAGCGGAACCCGGCCTTCAGCACGCGGGTGTAGCCACCATTGCGGTCCTTGTAGCGTGGGCCAATCACGTCGATCAGCTTCTTCGCCATGTCGGCATCCTTGAGCTGGGCGATGAGTTGGCGGCGAGCGTGCAGATCTCCGCGCTTGCCGAGAGTGATCAGTTTTTCGATCACCGGACGAAGATCCTTCGCCTTGGGCAGCGTGGTCACGATCTGCTCGTGTTTGATGAGGGCATTGCACATGTTCGAGAACATGGCCTTGCGGTGTTCAGTGGTGCGGTTGAAACGACGACCGCGAAATCCGTGACGCATTATGGCTCTCCTTCGTTATGCGCCCGCCGTGCCAAGGTACGGGTGCTCTTTGTTGGCAGTCGGCAGCAGGCAATCGGCAGTCGGTCAAAAATGACAACTGCCTACTGCCAACCGCCTATTGCCGCTCAATAGTGTTCTTCGAAGCGCTTTGCGAGCGACTCGATATCCTCTGGCGGCCAGCCCGACACTTCCATGCCAAGATGCAGACCCATACCAGCCAGGACTTCCTTGATCTCGTTGAGCGACTTGCGGCCGAAGTTCGGCGTGCGCAGCATTTCTGCTTCGGTCTTCTGGATCAGGTCGCCGATGTAGACGATGTTGTCGTTCTTCAGGCAGTTCGCCGAACGGACGGACAGTTCGAGTTCGTCCACCTTCTTGAGCAAGGCCGGGTTGAACGGAAGCTGCGGTGCATTCGACACCACTTCTTCCTTGCGCGGCTCTTCAAAGGTGATGAACACGGCAAGCTGGTCCTGAAGGATGCGTGCCGAGTAGGCGAGCGCATCTTCCGGCGTGATCGAACCATCGGTTTCAATCATCATGGTCAGCATGTCGCGATCAAGGTTCTGGCCCTCGCGGGTGTTCTCGACCCGGTAAGACACCTTGCGCACCGGTGAATAAAGCGCATCGACAGGAATCAGGCCAATCGGCGCATCTTCCGGACGGTTGTGCTCGGCAGGAACATAACCCTTGCCGGTTGCAACGGTGAATTCCATGCGGATTTCAGCGCCTTCGTCGAGCGTGCAGATCACATGGTCAGGATTGAGAATGGAGACGTCACCGACGGTGTTGATGTCGCCTGCAGTCACCGTGCCAGGGCCCTGCTTGCGAAGGGTCATCCGCTTGGCAGTCTCACCCTGCATCTTGATGGCGATGGCCTTCACGTTCAGCACGATGTCGGTCACGTCTTCACGCACACCGGGGATCGAGGAGAACTCGTGCAACACGCCATCGATCTGGATGGCGGTAACAGCCGCGCCCTGCAGCGACGACAGCAGCACACGGCGCAACGAGTTGCCGAGCGTCTGGCCGAAGCCACGCTCGAGCGGACGCGCCACGACGGTGGCCATGCGCCTGGCATCTTCGCCGGGCTTTACTTCCAGCTTGTTCGGCTTCGAGAGATCTTGCCAATTTTTACTAATCACGACCGCACCTTTCCTGAGAGGGGTCTTGCCGGCAATGGCCGCATGCCATCGCCCATGATCGTCGAAATGCCTCGCAAACTCTGCGGCGGCACTCCGGCGGTGTGAACCGATGTCAGACGCGGCGACGCTTGCGCGGGCGGCAACCATTGTGCGGTATCGGTGTCACGTCACGGATCGATGTGACGGTGAAACCGGCGGCCTGCAAGGCACGAAGCGCAGACTCGCGACCCGAACCGGGGCCAAGAACCTCGACTTCGACTGTGCGCATGCCGTGCTCTGCTGCCTTGCGCGCTGCGTCCTCGGCAGCAACCTGAGCCGCATAAGGGGTCGACTTGCGCGAACCCTTGAAACCCATCACGCCGGCGGACGACCAAGAGATCGTGTTGCCTTGCGCATCCGAGATGGTGATCATGGTGTTGTTGAACGAGGCGTTCACATGAACGATGCCGGAGGCGATGTTCTTGCGCTCGCGGCGTTTCACGCGTTGTGCTTCTTTAGCCATACTTCGATCCTTCGAGCGCGCCCGTGATGCCAGGCGCTGGGGAATATTGAGGTGGTCTGCCCCTGCTCGTCATGGTCGGGCTTGGCCCGACCATCCCTTGCAAGGGACGGAATCCTCGGGCCAAGTCCGAGGATGACGAAGCCGAAGCTTCGTCATTTCTTCTTGCCGGCAATCGCCTTTGGCTTGCCCTTGCGGGTGCGTGCATTGGTATGGGTGCGCTGACCACGGACCGGCAGGCCCTTGCGGTGACGCAGGCCGCGATACGAGCCAAGGTCCATCAGGCGCTTGATGTTCATCGAGACTTCGCGACGCAGATCACCCTCGACCTGATAGTCGCGGTCGATTGTTTCGCGGATCTGCAGGATTTCGGCGTCCGAAAGCTGGGCAACGCGGCGCTCAGCCGGAATTGCAACCTTCTCGCAAATCTCGGATGCGAACTTCGCACCGATGCCGTGAATGTACTGAAGCGCAATGACGACGCGCTTGTTGGTCGGGATGTTGACACCCGCGATACGAGCCATGGCTCACTCCATTGAAGGGCTGGCCGAAGCCGCCGGTTACAGACCCCTGCGTCCGGTGGAGACCGGCCCTTGCAGAGCAATTCCAAACAAAACGAGCCCGATGCCCAAAAGAGCAATCTGGTCGGCTAATCTGAATTTAGATGGGCGTTAGCGGTAGCTGGCTACGATGTCAAGCACAAAGCTCGCCCCTATGCCAGTGCCTTCGCAATCGCTGCCGTCACCTCATCGACCGGCTTCATGCCATCAACGACGGTCAGCTGTCCGCGCTTCTCGTAGTATGGCGCAACCACAGCCGTGTCGCGGTTATAGGCCTCGAGCCGGGTCTTGAAGACCTCCGGATCGTCATCCTTGCGCACGGGTTGTCCGGCCGCCCTCGCCTCATCGGCGCGCTTCATGATGCGGTCCACCAGCTTGGTCTGATCAACGCGCAACTCGACGACGGCGCGGAGCTTGGTGCCCTTCTCCCCCAGCATCGCATCAAGAGCGACAGCCTGAGCAACCGTGCGTGGGAAGCCGTCGAGTATGAACCCGACTTTCGCGTCCGGTTCGTTGATGCGGTCGGCAATGATCCCGATGACGATCTCATCCGAAACAAGCCCGCCGGCATCCATCACAGCCTTGGCCTTGATGCCCACAGGCGTTCCAGCCACAACGGCAGCACGCAACATGTCTCCGGTGGAGAGTTGCGGGATGCCGTGTTTCTCGACCAGTCGTGCGGCCTGCGTGCCCTTGCCCGCCCCCGGCGGACCCAGCAGGATCAGTTTCATTTAACGCCTCGCACCCTTGAGTTTAGCCTTTTTGACCAGCCCTTCATATTGATGGGCCAGCAGGTGACCATGAACCTGGGCCACCGTATCCATCGTGGTCGTGACCACGATGAGAAGCGATGTGCCGCCCAGAAGAATGATCGGTATCTGGGCATACGAGATCATGAACTCAGGGATCAAGCAAACTATAGTCAGATAGGCAGCGCCAATGACCGTGATCCGGGTCAATGTATAGTCGATATGCTCGGCGGTACGCTCGCCGGGGCGGATGCCAGGAATGAAACCACCCTGCTTCTTGAGATTGTCCGCTGTCTCGGTCGGGTTGAACACGATAGCTGTGTAGAAGAAGCAGAAGAAAATGATGAGCGCCGCATAAAGCAGCATGAACAGCGGGCGGCCATGGCCAAGATACGTCGCCATGGTCGAAAGCCAGCCCGTGCCGCCAGACGCCTGCTGGAAGCTGGCGATGGTGGTCGGCAGCAGCAGAAGCGACGAAGCGAAGATCGGCGGGATAACGCCGGCAGTGTTCAACTTCAGCGGCAGGAACGATGTCTGACCCTGATAGACTTTATTGCCTTCCTGGCGCTTCGGATACTGGATAAGCAGTCGGCGCTGCGCCCGCTCCATGAACACGCACAGGGCAATGACCGCTACGGCCATAACCAATACAGCCAGCAAAAGCGGCGTTGAGAGCGCGCCCTGGCGACCAAGCTCAAGCGTCTGCATCAACTGCGCCGGGAACTCGGCAATGATGCCCGCGAAGATGATCATGGACGGGCCATTGCCGATGCCGCGGCTGGTGATCTGCTCACCCATCCAGAGCAGGAACATGGTGCCACCGACCAGCGTGATCGTGGTGGAGATAATGAAGAACATGCCCGGGTCCTGCACCAGATTGCCCGAGCCCTGCAGGCCGACCGCAATGCCCCAAGCTTGGAAAAGCGCCAGCACCAGTGTCAGGTAGCGGGTGTACTGATTGAGCACCTTGCGGCCCGATTCGCCCTCCTTCTTGAGGGTTTCGAGTGACGGCACCACCGATGTCAGCAACTGGATGATGATCGAAGCCGAGATATACGGCATGATGTTCAGCGCAAAGATCGCAAGGCGACCGACCGCACCGCCGGAGAACATGTTGAACAGGCCAAGCACCCCTGACTGGGTCTGCTTGAAAAGGTCCGCCACGGCTTCCGGGTTGATGCCGGGTAACGGGATGTAGGTGCCCAGGCGATAGACCACGAGTGCGGCAAGCGTGAACCAGATGCGCTTCTTGAGCTCGTCCGCCTTGGCGAGCGCCCCGAAATTCATCCTCGAAGCGAGCTGTTCTGCAGCCGATGCCATCGCGCGTTCCTTAGGTCTTCAAGATCACATGTGCAGGCTTGAAGCGCATGAACGCATTCTGCCTGCCGACATCAGCGAAACGGCGGCCTGATGAGTTCGCATGAACCCAGGGCCGCCGTCCCATGTGTTTCATCTAGGTGTTCTGCTCACGCCTGTGAAGCAGGCCCGAGAATTTTAACTGAGCCGCCAGCTTTTTCGATGGCCTCTACCGCCGACTTCGACGCGCCAAAGACTTCGAATACCAGCTTGGCTGTCAAATCGCCGATGCCAAGGATCTTGACGCCATCCCGTGGCTTCGAGCAGACGCCCGCCGCAACGAGCGCTTCTATGGTCACGGAAGTGTCGGCTGCGAGCTTGCCCGCATCGATCGCCTGCTGCACACGCCCGATGTTGACCTCATTGAGATCGCGAGCGAACGTCACATTCGAGAAGCCGCGCTTGGGCAGGCGGCGATGCAGAGGCATCTGGCCGCCTTCGAAACCCTTCACGGCCACGCCGGTGCGGGCCTTCTGCCCCTTGTGGCCACGGCCGGCGGTCTTGCCCTTGCCCGAGCCGATACCACGGCCCACACGCATGCGGTCCTTGGTGGCGCCGGGATTGTCACGAAGATCTGTGAGTTTCATCGGTCAGCCCTCACTTCACGTCGACGATACGGACGAGGTGCTTCACGCGCTCGATCATGCCACGAATTGCTGGCGTATCTTCGAGGGTGGAGCGACGACGTATCTTGTTGAGGCCCAGGCCAACGAGCGTCTCGCGCTGCTGGTGAACCCGGCGAATTGGCGAGCCGATCTGCTCGACGGTGATTTTGTTGTCAGACATCGATCACCCCCTCACGCGTCGGTTTCGGTCGCAGCGGCGTCGGAGTCGCGACGACGGGTCTGCAGCTGGGAAACCTTGAGGTTACGGCGAGCCGCCACACCACGCGGGCTGTCCTCGTTCTTGAGCGCAGAGAAAGTGGCGCGAACAAGGTTGTAGGGGTTCGATGAACCGAGCGACTTGGACACGACGTCCTGGATGCCGACAGTTTCAAACACGGCGCGCATCGGGCCGCCTGCGATGATGCCGGTACCGGCAGGCGCTGCACGCAAGATGACCCGGCCAGCGCCATGGCGACCGACCACGTCATGATGCAGGGTGCGGCCTTCCTTAAGCGGAACACGCACCAGCGAACGCTTGGCAGATTCGGTCGCCTTGCGGATCGCTTCTGGAACTTCGCGAGCCTTGCCGTGGCCAAAGCCGACGCGGCCCTTCTGGTCGCCAACGACGACAAGGGCTGCAAACGCCATACGGCGGCCACCCTTCACGGTCTTGGCAACACGGTTGATGTGAACGAGGCGGTCAACGAATTCGCTGTCCACCTTCTCGCCACGTTCGGGGCGGGGTTCTCTTGCCATAATGTCCTCGTACTTGCGCGGAACACAACATTGTGTCCGCTCGCTTGAGCTGTTCGCCAAATGACGATGCTTTCAGGTTATGTCAACCTGAAAGCATCGCCTTCGAACCGGATGACGGACGCAAAAGGGCGCCCGAGTTTGTCAGAAGCTGAGGCCGCCTTCGCGGGCAGCTTCGGCCAACGCTTTCACGCGGCCATGATAAAGGTAAGCGCCACGGTCGAAAATGACCTCGGTCACGCCAGCCTTGACCGCACGCTCGGCAATCGCCTTGCCGATCGCAGCAGCAGCGGCAACGTTCGCGCCGGACTTGACCACACTCTTCAGGTCACCTTCGAGCGATGAGGCCGACGCAAGCGTCAAACCGTTCTCGTCGTCGATAATCTGGGCGTAGATCTGCTTGTTGGTGCGGTGCACGGACAAACGCGGGCGGCCATTGGCGGCGGCCCGGATCGCCCTGCGGACGCGCGCCTTGCGGCGCTCTGTTGGGGAAAGCTTGGTCATCTCGCCGGTCCTTACTTCTTCTTCCCTTCCTTGCGGAAGATGAATTCGCCAGCATACTTGACGCCCTTGCCCTTGTAAGGCTCGGGGCCACGATAATCGCGGATTTCGGCTGCGGTCTGGCCGACCACCTGCCTGTCGATACCGGTGATCGTGATTTCCGTCGGCTTTGGCGTCACAATGGTGATGCCAGCCGGGATTTCATAATCGATATCGTGCGAGTAACCCAGCGACAGTTTCAGGATCTTGCCCTGGACTGCGGCCTTGTAACCGACGCCGGTGATCTCAAGCTTCTTTTCGAAGCCTGCGGTCACGCCCGTCATCAGGTTGGCCACCTGGGCACGGGATGTGCCCCACATGGCGCGGGAGCGGTTGTCCTGCCCCTTTGGAGTCACAGTGATCATGCCATTATCAATGGCAACGATAACTTCCGGAGGCGCGCTGAAGGACAACTCGCCCTTGGCACCCTTCACCTTGACCTGCTGCCCGGTGACCGAAGCGGTCACGCCGGCTGGCACGGCAACTGGTTTTTTTCCTACGCGAGACATGTTTTCGCTCCCGTCAGAAGATTTTGCAGAGCACTTCGCCGCCGACATTCATCTCGCGGGCGGCATGATCCGCCATCACGCCCTTGGGCGTCGAAATGATTGTCACGCCAAGGCCATCGGCCACGCGCGGCATTGTGTCTACTGAGGCATACACACGACGGCCCGGCTTGGACACGCGCTCGATCGAGCGGATGACCGGCTGGCCTTCGTAATACTTGAGTTCGATGTCGAACTCGGAACGGCCATCGGTATGCTCTGTTGAAGCATAGCCGCGAATGTAGCCTTCCGACTTGAGCACATCAAGAACGCGGGCGCGCAGCTTCGAGCCAGGCGTCGAAACGCGGCTCTTCTTGCGCATCTGGGCGTTGCGGATACGGGTGAGCATGTCGCCCAACGGATCAATGATCGTCATGGGTTATCTCCTCACCAGCTCGACTTGACGAGGCCAGGAACCAGGCCCCTGTTGCCCAGTTCGCGCATCGCGATACGGCTCATTTTCAGCTTGCGATAGACAGCGCGCGGACGGCCCGACACTTCGCAGCGGTTGCGAACGCGTGTCTTGGAACCATTGCGCGGCAGGGCAGCAAGCTTCAGACGAGCTTCGAAGCGCTCATCCATGGCCTTGCCCTCGTCGTTGGCAACTGCCAGCAAACGTTCACGCCGTCCTGCAAACTTCTTCACAAGCTTCTGACGACGCTTGTTATTTTCGATGGAGCTCTTTTTAGCCATCGTGATCTCCTGGTTGCCGCGTTTGAGCGTTGCTCACGTCCGGAACGGGAAGTTGAACAGCTTCAGAAGCGCGCGGGCCTCTTCGTCCGTCTTGGCGGTTGTGCACACAATCACATCCATGCCCCAGACCGCATCCACCTTGTCATAGGCGATTTCGGGGAACACGAGGTGCTCCTTGATACCGAGGGCAAAGTTGCCCGCACCATCGAAGGACTTCGGATTGAGGCCGCGGAAGTCACGCACGCGTGGAAGCGCGATGGTAACCAACCGGTCCACAAACTCGTACATGCGCTGCTTGCGCAGCGTGACCTTGGCCCCAATCGCAAGATTCTCGCGCAGCTTGAAGCCGGCGATCGCATTGCGGGCCTTGGTGATGACCGGCTTCTGGCCGGCAATCAGCGCAAGATCGGCGGCAGCAGTATCGACCTTCTTGCGGTCGGCAGTGCCCTCGCCCACACCCATGTTCAAGACCACCTTGGTGATGCCAGGAACCTGAAGCGCATTTTTGTAGCCGAACTGTTCGATCATCGCGGGGCGGACCACTTCGTCGTAGTGGGTGCGCATGCGCGGTGTATATTGAGCCTCAGCCATCGATCAGATCTCCCGAACGCTTGGCGAACCGGACCTTGCGGCCGTCGTCCAGAATCTTGAAACCCACACGTGACGGCTTGCCATCCTTCGGGTCGGCGATCTGAAGGTTGCTGAGCTGGATCGCCGCTTCCTTCGTGATGATGCCGCCTTCATTCTGCATGGTCGCCTTGGTGTGGCGCTTGACAAGGTTGATACCACGAACCATCGCGCGACCCTCTGTGGGGTTCACGTTGATGACTTCGCCAGATTTGCCCTTGTCACGGCCCGTAATGACGACAACCTTGTCGCCCTTCTTGATTTTCGCGGCCATCAGAGCACCTCCGGCGCCAGCGAGATGATTTTCATGTGGTTCTTGCCACGCAGTTCACGCGGAACGGGCCCGAAGATACGGGTGCCGATCGGCTCCTTCTGATTGTTGATCAGAACTGCCGCGTTCTTGTCGAAGCGGATGACAGAGCCATCCACACGCTGAACGTCCTTGGCGGTGCGAACGACGACAGCCTTCATGACGTCACCCTTCTTCACGCGCCCGCGCGGAATCGCTTCCTTGATGGAAACGACGATAATATCGCCAACCCCGGCATAACGACGCTTGGAGCCGCCGAGGACCTTGATGCACATGACACGACGGGCGCCGGAATTATCAGCGACCTCGAGATTGGTTTGCACCTGGATCATGGCCGTGATCCTTTCTCTATGTTCAGACCGGTTTCCAGCCTTGCGACCGGACTACGACTGTCGGGAGCTTCATGAAATGGCACGTGGATACACCGCGCACCTGAAGGCCCCCAGCCAAACGAATGGAAATCACGCAGGCGCGTTTTCCAGCACAACCCAGCGCTTCAGCTTGGAAATCGGCGCGGATTCTTCAATCCAGACCAGATCGCCCGCCTTGAAGCGGTTGGTTTCATCATGCGCGTGGTAGTTTTTGCTCCGGCGCACCGTCTTCTTGAGAAGAGGATGCGTGAACCGGCGCTCAACCTTCACCACGAGCGTTTTTTCTTGCTTGTCGCTCACGACGACGCCCTGAAGTACGCGTTTTGGCATGTCTCTCTCCTTCAGGCCTTCGCTTGAGCAGACTTCGACCCGGACTTCTGACGGGTCAAGGTCTTCACGCGTGCGATGTCCCTGCGGACCTCAGTAACGCGCGAGGTATTTTCCATCTGGCCGGTAGCCTTCTGGAAACGCAGATTGAACTGCTCTTTCTTGAGCTTCAGGAGTTCATCCTGAAGCTGGTCGCCCGACATCACCTTGAGATCGGACAGGCGCTGAGTGTTTTTCATCGTCCCTCTCCTTACTCTGCAATGCGCTGGATGAAGCGCGTCTTGATCGGAAGCTTGGCAGCGCCGAGACGGAACGCTTCACGCGCGGTCTCTTCGTTGACGCCCTCGACCTCGAACATGATCCGGCCAGGCTTGACACGGCAGGCCCAGAATTCCGGCGCGCCCTTGCCCTTGCCCATACGGACTTCGGTTGGCTTCTTCGACACGGGCACGTCCGGGAAGATACGGATCCAGACGCGGCCAGCACGCTTCATCGCACGGGTGATCGCGCGGCGGGCGGCTTCGATCTGACGCGCGGTGACGCGCTCAGGTTCGAGTGCCTTCAGGCCAAACTGGCCAAAGTTGAGCTCCGTGCCGCCCTTGGCAACGCCTGAAATGCGCCCCTTGAACTGCTTGCGGAAATTTGTTTTCTTCGGTTGAAGCATGACGGTCCTCGATCAACCTCAGGCTTGTTCGCGTTCACGACGGCGATCGCCACCGCTAGACGGACGTGAAGCCTCTTCATTCATGCGCTTGTCCTGCGCCATCGGGTCGTGCTCAAGGACTTCGCCCTTGAAGATCCAGACCTTGATGCCGCAAGTGCCATAGGTGGTAAAAGCGGTCGCGACACCATAATCAA
>JBOFFB010000339.1:0-3106 GCA_051648385.1 Allobosea sp. | reverse complement strand
AACGCGGTCATGCGGCGTCGCGGCAAACTGCGGTGGGCCCTGGCGTCGGGACGGGCACGGACGGCCCAAACCTGCCCGTCGGCACCAGCCACGCGCCGAAGGACGGCTTCACTGGAGCAGTCGTTCAGTTATGGCCATTTAAGCCTAAAGCATCAGCAGCGAAACAGATGACCCAACCAGCAGCACGGCCATTCCGCGGCTGAAAGCAATGGACGCCCCAGGTGAGGAAACGATGTGGCGGAACTGGTGCGCCAGCTGCATCACAGCCGTCAGAACGCCTCCGACAACCGCCACGGTGGTCATCACGACCACTGCCAGGGCCGAGGCGTAGGCTACTGCGTAGGTCAACAACGTCGTCAAGTCCACTCGGCGAGACTCCTATAGCATTCCCCCTGGTTGACGGCCTTGGCGCCGGCGGATGGGATTTGGAAACAGCGTGGCCACAAACGAAGTGCCTAGCCGCTCAATACCGCAAGCTATCAGCTCGCCTTCGAGGCCGGTTGTTCGTTTTCTGGAGGACCCGATGACCACAACATTCTACTCACTTAGCGGGACGTGCCAAAGCGCGCTTGACGCTATAGCCCAATTTTACTCCAACCGAGTTTGCCTGCCGGTACATCGGCATGCTGCTTCTCGATGAACCGGCTCTTAAGGCCGACCACTTCGCATACGACGCTATCTAAGCGAGGCGACCGGTCGAAAACGTATGAGCGCCGTATAATACGTCGCCATTCGCCGCGAGGGTATAACGATTGCCTCGATAGCATAAATCGGCATGACTATTGCGGACAGGCATGGCGGCTGTGGGGAGGCCGTCATGAACGACACCGCGATAGATCAGGTTCTGCGGCTTGTGAGAAATGGCGGTGCGTTGTCCATCATGCTTCATACCGCGATAAATCAGGTTGGTCATTGGAGAATCCTTTACTTTGTTTTGAGCATCTGGCTGTCCCACGCCTAGGTGAGCAGCGGCAGGAATAAGCAGAGCAGTAGTTGTCGCTATTTTTTTGAGCATCCGAGCCTCCGTAAGGTTAACTCATCACCACTCGAGCGCATAAATCGCTTTGGAACCATAGGACTGAGACTTAAATTCGCCGTGCGACGTGGACAAAGCGGGGGTAAATTGGACTGTATTTTTGTATGATATCGCCCGCACGCCCTTGGACCCTTTTTCTCGTCGATGATCATCCAGTGGTCGGCGCCGGGTTCGAATTGGCGACGCTGAAATCGCCTTTGTTCGATTGGGTTGGGACCGCACCGAACCTCCCGGCGGCGGCATCGCGACTGGATCAGTTGGAACCAGACGTCTTGATACTCGATCTGGTGATCGGGAAAGAAATTGGTGTATTCTCGATTTCCGAATGTCGAACTACCTGGCCGACCACACATGTCGTCATTTTCAGCTCGATGCCAGCGACGCACTACGCACAGGCTTGCATGGCCGAAGGCGCGTTACACTATTGCGAGAAGTCCAACTCGCCTCCCGAAGTCCTGTCGCAGATTGCTGGAGCACTGAGTGGAAAGTCCGTCCGGCGCCCTCCAGTGTCAACGCCAGTTACCCGACCAGTGACAGCCCCGCTCCAACCATTTGGCCTGACGCCCCGAGAAGTCGACCTCCTGATTTTTCTCGCAAAAGGGCAATCTACCCGTGAAATCGCCGAACATTTCGGCAAAAGTATTAAGACTGTTTCAGCACAGCGCGACACGATCCGAAGAAAGCTGGGGTGTCGATCGACGCGGGAAATGACAGCTCTGTTGTCACGGCTCTTGGCGGAAAAGTTATGAGGCTCAGGCTAAACCGCGTGCGCTGGACCGTGGGCAATGGCCTTGGCGCGGTACTGGCGTATGTCCTCATCGCGCAGCTCTCCCTTCAGACGGCAAGCCTGCATCTGTCGACCGCCGCCGTCTGGATCCCGTCCGGACTTGCCATAGCTCTGGTCGCGCATTTCGGCATCCGTGCAGCCCCTTCGATTCTGATCGGATCGCTCATGGTCAATACCATGCAGTTTCTCTCCGACGAGACCGGAGCAGAATATTTTTCTGCCGTCGTTGCGACTGCGACGATCGCCACAGCCAACATGTTAGAAGCTCTTGTCGGCGGTTACGCCATAAGGCGTGTTGTCAAGGACGAGCCGCTTGCCAATCCCCGCACAACCATGATCTTTCTCGGCCTCGTAGTAGCGCTTCCAGCTTCGGTCAGTGCGGGGATCGGGACAACAGCGATATGGGCATTCGACACTACCGATGCCGCGCCCTCCGATATCTTCGTCACATGGTACTTCGCAAATGCGACAGGCGCGCTCATCGTGGTGCCGTCCGTGCTGTGGCTATTGCGGGGGGATCGTCTCCGATCTCCGCCGACCAGGCCCGCCGAGTTCATCGCGACCCTGTTTTTGCTCGTCGTCCTGCTGGAAGCCTTGGTTGGCGCCGGCGTCGTGGAGGTCCTGGCCGGGTGGCCAAGTGCGTACATGATATGGCCCGCCCTTATCCTAGTCTGCTTCCGCTACGGGGAGCGCGAATTGTTCCTTGTATTGGTCCTCACCATGGCCATGGCCGTCGCCGGGACCATGCGTGGCTTTGCGGCCTTTCCTGCCGAAACGGAATGGCAATCCCTGACCTTCCTCCAGGTCTTCCTCGCGATCACTGCGGGTGTCTGCTATCTTCTCAAATCATCCCTCAACGAAGCCGCCGACTACCGATGGGAACTGCAACGGACCGCGCGGCTGCGGCTATTGCACGTCGACCGGTTGCTGGCGGAACGGGATGTGATCGATACGCTGATGGTTCACGATCTACATTCGCCGCTGTCCGGGGTTAGGGGCGCGATTGATACAGTGATTGCGACCAAGCCCGGTACGCCCACAGAGTTTCAGGCGGTAGAGCGTGTCCTGACACTGGCCGTGTCGACTTGCGACGAGATCCTTGATCGGCTGAAGGTACACCTGACTGGCGGGGCCGGGAACGCCCCCAGCGAGTTATCGGTCCCCGAGACGATCGAGCGAATCCTGCGGTTGCAGCGTTTGGCGATCGAACAAAAGGGCGTTCTTGTCGTGAGGAAGGGAAATGCCTTCGACTCGAACGCGCCGATCAATGGTGCCTCCGCCTT
>JBOFFB010000338.1:0-4046 GCA_051648385.1 Allobosea sp. | reverse complement strand
TTCCTGCGCTGGGTGATCGTGAATTTTGACCGCGACAGCGGGACTGTAACAATCCGGACTGTCGGTCTGCTTGGACAAAAGCAGCAATCGTTTTTTCTGACTGATGTTGAACACGCTTTCCTCGAGACAATAGTTTCGCAGTCCACAGGTTCGTCACGCGCCCGAAATGGTCGAACTGATTTTTTCTTGCACCGACCGTCGCTGCAAACGAAGCAAGGTGTTTTGCCGTTGAACGAGGTCTCTGTGGGCGGTGACCAAGCGGCGGCGGCAGTGGCAGTCATCAATCGGTGGTTAGAGCGGGACCTTCGGTGACAGTGCACCATATCTGATCTCCCCCTATTCACTCCTCCCCCTCCCCCGACCCGATCTTCAACATCTCCCGCGTCAGCAGGTTCTTGTAGCGCCGGTCGCGTCTGCGGGCTTTTGTCGTCGAGGCGCGCCAGCCTTCGCGCTTGTCCTGCACGACATCGTCCATGTCAGCCGCATCGATCACGGTGCCTGCGGCGGCGGGGTATGTTCGCTTGACCATGACCGAAGCGTAGACAGGCCTGCCATGAAGGCAATTGGCCTGTTTGCCGCGCCTGAGGGGCAAAGAATTTCACAAGCGGGTCGTGCGTCGTGGTAGACGGCTCACTTGTCCATACCCCGCATTCAATGTTACGATTTTGAAACAGTGCGGCGAGGAGGGTTCCATGGCGAACGATCTCTGGAAAGGCCTGCGTATAGTCAAAACGATCATGCTGGGTGCGGCAATTCTGGTTGTGCCAGTCACTGCCAGCGCGCAGACACTGATCGAGCGCTTGCCGCCGGGATCGTACCTCTCCACCCAGTCCCTCCCCGGCACCGAGTGCATGTGCCGCGGCAATGGCACCTTCTACCACGAAGGCCAGCGCACCTGCCTGCGCACGGCCACAGGCCGCCGCCTGGCGCTGTGCAACAAGGTGCTGAACGTGCTCAACTGGGAAATCAGCGATAACCCCTGCCCTGATGTGTGAGAGCGCGCTGTCCGGAGCCTGCATCGGTTCGCTGCACTTGAATTGACTGGCCCGTCTTGATCCAACAAAAAAGCCGCAACATACCGTTGCGGCTTTGGCATTTCACTTCACCCCCTGCTTGGCGTGCCGTTCTCGCGCGCCTCACCGCAGTCCGCTCAGAACGCTCCGATAACAACAGCCACGACCAGCGCGAATGCGGCGGTCAGGGCCAATCGATCGAATGCAGGCATCCAGCTCATGATGGCCTCCCTCAGGCATGAAGACAAAGCTAGCAAATCTTGCTGCAACCGCAACAGAAATCGATGGTGCAGTGCAAGACCCGAGTTGAACTTCGTGGTTAAGTGTGGGTTAAACCATTGAATAAAATTGTCTTGTTCAACATCAACGCAACGCGAAACATTGCGCCGGACCCATTCAACGCCCTTCCATTAGCCTTACAATTGTGGCCGTAGCACGCCTTGCAAGTGGAATGGCGATAAAAGCCGCGATGGCGGCAGCAGGCCATGCGATCACGAAGGCCTTTATCCACAGGGCAAAGTAATTCGGCGGGAACCCCAGATTGAGCCAGGTGATCAACGCCGTCATCAGAAAGGCCATCACGCCCGCCATCAGCACTGGAAAAATGTACTTCGCCTTGCCTTCCATCGGGGGATTATCCTTGGGTATCGACCGAATCGACCATTGCCACGCCGTCGCCACAATGTGTTAGCGAAACCTTAAAACTTGGCGCGCATTTTAAGGGAATGCGTAAAGGTGGCGTTGCGTTCCTTGGCCTTGCGCTCGTTGCGTTATTTGTCGGCAGTTGCGGGCGCGGTCAGCGCGAGCAGCGGGCCGCATGGCGCGACGAGGCAGAAGCGGCCTGTCTGGCGAAAGGCGAGGTTCGCACCTCGTCCTATGTGTCGCTGCGTGGCAGCCCGATCCAGGGGCCAGGCACGTGCGGCATGGAAAAGCCGCTGCGCGTCAACGCTTTCGCAGGTGGGCAAGTTGGCGTGACATCGGCCCAGACCCTGTCCTGCCCTATTGTGGCGACCACTGATCGCTTCCTCGAAAAGGTCGTGCAACCTGCCGCCATGGGCGTTCTCGGCACGCAGGTGATCGAGATGAAGGCCGGTTCGTATTCCTGCCGTTCCATGAACAATGGCTCCGGCACCAGCCGCCGTTCGGAGCATGCCTTCGGCAACGCCCTCGATATCTTCTCTTTCCGCACCTCCGATGGTCGCGAGATCACCGTCCGGCACGGCTGGAACGGCTCGCCACAGGAGCAGGACTTCCTGCGCGAGGTCTTTGTCGGTGCCTGCGAGCATTACAAGACCGTGTTGGGGCCCGGCGCGGACATGTTCCACTACGATCATTTCCACGTCGATCTGGCGCGACACAATGGCGGGCGTGCGATCTGCAGGCCCATCATCAAGTTCACTCCGCGCCGCGACCTGCCGCCGCCCGATCCGGCGCGCGGCTGGACGGCGCTCAACTCCGAGCGGCAGGCACCATTCCAGCCACTAGCAGCACAGGCGACTGCCCGGCCTCTGGCACCAGCCGCGCCTGCCACGGGCGGGCCGATCCGCCTGCCCGGTTCCGGCTATGCCTCCGAGGAAGTCGTGATCGGTGATGTCGAAGGCGAGATGATCGACCCTGAGAGTGATCCGTTCGCGGCGGAGGCTCCGACTGGCCCAACGCTGCGCGCTGCACCTGCCGCCGCCCCAACCACTGTGCCCGTGCAGCCAGGCCAACAAAGCTACCGCTGGACACCCGGCCCGGCACCGGCGCCTCCGCCAGCCCAGCCTGCGCGCGCCTGGCCGCCCAAGTTCTGATCAGGCGAAATCCAGGGGAATCGCTTCAGGTTAATTTGGTCGATTCTCGACGGGATTTTGGCCTTCTCCCGCAAGGGGAGAAGGCCACCACGCCTAGTATCCAGCCAAACGTTAACCTGAAGCGATTGCCCTGAGGCGAAATCTGATCCCGATTGCATCGCCGGGCTGCCAGTGACAGGGTGCAGCCATGCTGCGCCTTGCCCTGTTCCAACCTGATATTCCGCAGAATGCCGGTACAATCGTGCGTCTGTGCGCCTGCCTCGGCGTTGCCATCGACCTCATCGAGCCTGCAGGCTTCGACGTCTCGGATCGCAACTTCAAGCGCGCCGGCATGGACTATATCGAGCGAGCCGCCATTCGCCGCCATGACAGCTTCGCCGCTTTCGAGGCATGGCGTGCGGCGCAAGGTCTGAGGCTGGTGCTGGTCGAAACCGATGGTGCAGAAGCCTACACAAGCTTCACCTATCGCACCGGCGACATTCTCTTGCTGGGCCGTGAATCCGCCGGTGTCACGCCGGACGTCTACAAGGCGGCTGACGTCAGTGTTTTCATTCCCCAGACCGCCGGTTTGCGCTCGATCAATGTCGCGGCAGCTGCGGCCATGGTTCTTGGCGAAGCGCTGAGGCAGACCGACACATTTCCAGACGGAGGGCCGAGCTCCGCCAAACAGGGTGAGACGATCCATGACTGATACACAGAGCCAGAAGACCGGAGCCAAGCTGGCCGAAGCCGGTGACGCAGCAGCCAAGTTGGCGCTGGCCGAGGCCATGAAGCCGCGCGCCAGGCAGGCCTTCGAGACCCTGCGTGACCAGATCTGCGCCGCTTTCGAACAGGTCGAGGATGAGGCCGCCGGCCCGTTCTTGGCCGAAGCGACCACGCCCGGCCGCTTTGTCCGCACCCCGCACCAGCGCACCAATCATGATGGCACACCCGGCGGGGGCGGCGTGATGTCGATCATGAAGGGCCGCGTCTTCGAGAAGGTCGGCGTCCATGTCTCGACCGTGTTCGGGACTTTCCAACCGGAGTTTGCAGGGCAAATCCCCGGCGCTGCCGAAGACCCGCGCTTTCACGCCACCGGTATCTCGCTGATTGCCCATCCGTGGAACCCGAACGCGCCGACCGTGCATATGAACACCCGCTTCGTGGTCACCACCAAGCCGTGGTTCGGTGGCGGCGCCGACCTGACGCCGGTGCTGGTCCGGCGTCGCAATCAGGAAGACCCCGACACGGTTCATTTCCA